>NZ_KV809090.1:0-48008 GCF_001812455.1 Corynebacterium sp. HMSC076C10 | reverse complement strand
CGTTGCGACCCTTCGGGCCCAGCGTGACCTTGACAGCGTCTGCCAGGGTATTCAGACCCGTTTCGAGACCGCGGCGGGCCTCCTCGTCAAATGCAATCATCTTAGCCATGAGGTTTGAAGAATCCTCCGTCTATTTATGTGGCACTTACATTGGAAGTTGACCCAGGCGCCCGCGACGGCATGTGATTCGAGGGAAGCGCCGCCCTCTCCATCACCGGAGTCAACACTGTACTTTTTAACGACTTTTCAACACTTGTTTCAGCACACGCATACACAAGGTGTGAAGTTGTTTTTATTAGCACTCAATTAGAGCAAGTGCTAATTCACTTTTCTAGCACTCAACCCCATCGAGTGCAAGGTTAAGCATTGTCACTCCTGGCGTCACTCCTGATGCCACTTCCAACGCCATCATGGTTGTGCGCCTACACTGTCGCACATGAGCATTATTAATAAGGAACTCACGGAGACCCTGCGAGACCACATCTCCAGCCAACGCGAGACCATCCGCACCCAGCTGACCGAGCTGGTGGCCTTCCCCTCCGTACACGGCACCGAAGAAACCAAGCAGGCCTGCATTGACGCAGCTCAGGCGGTTACCGACATGTACGCAGAGCTGGGCATCGAACTGGAGGCGCACCACACCGTCGACGGCTCGATTGCACTGTCGGGTTTCGTCCCCGGGTCGTCGGAAAGCGCGAAGACCGTACTGCTCTACTCCCATTACGACGTTCAGCCGGCGGGCGACGAATCCGCCTGGACCGCAGATCCATGGACGCTCGACGAGCGCGACGGTCGCTGGTACGGCCGTGGCACCGCCGACTGCAAGGGCAACGTGGTCATGCACCTAGCTGCGCTGCGCGCGCTGCGTGACGACGCGCTTGCGGGCCGCGTCGACATGCCAAACATCAAGCTCATCGTGGAAGGTTCCGAGGAGCGCGGATCGGCGGGCCTGAACAACCTCATCGCCACGCAGCCGGAGCTTTTCGACGCCGACGTCATCCTCATTGCGGATGTCGGCAATGCCGAGGTTGGCCAGCCGACACTCGTGACCACCCTGCGCGGCACCGCTGATGTGGAAGTTCGCGTCGATGCGCTGGAGCAGCCGGTGCACTCGGGCATGTTCGGCGGCGCAGCTCCGGATGCACTGGCGGCGTTGATTCGTATGCTCGACAGCCTGCGCGATGAAAATGGCTTTACCTCTATTGACGGCCTGGACTGCTCGCAGCGCTGGGAGGGTCTGGACTACGCGCCAGAGACTTTCCGCGCCGACGCAGGTGTACTCGACGGCGTGGACCTAATTAGCAACGAGGACGCTTCCGTCTCTGACCTGACCTGGGCTCGCCCGTCTGTGATTGTGACCGGAATCGACTGCCCACCAGCGACCAATGCTGTCAACGCAATTTCATCGACTGCTATGGCGCACATCAACTTCCGCATCCCAGGCGGCGTCGACCCGGCCGAAGCACAGGAGGCACTGGAGAATCACCTGCGCGCGCATGCTCCGTGGGGCGTGAAGGTGACGGTCGAGCGCGACGAGCTAGCAAACCCATTCCGGGCCAATGTTGAGGGCAAGGTTGTGCAGCTGGTTGCCGACAGCCTGTCGGCCGCCTACGGCAAGGAGACGGCAAGCATGGGCGAGGGAGCCTCGATTCCGCTGTGCGCCACTTTGCTGGAGGCCGTACCAGGTGCTGACATCGCACTCTACGGTGTGGAAGAGCCACAGGCCCGCATTCACTCGGCCGACGAATCGGTGGACCCGAACGAGATTCGCGACATCGCTATTGGCGAGGCGGTTTTCCTAGCTTCCGTCAACGGAATTTAACGGGCACATCAAAAAATCTGTCAGATTATTAGATGAATGACTTGTGTCACATCTTTTTTCTGTAGTAAGGTTCGACCCATGCAGCAGAACATTCTTATTCGAGTAGCGAAGGCTACGAACCCCGGTGGAGGCCGACAGGACTGACCCCTCCACGCGGGGTCTCTGGCCGCAACTTCTCGAAGCACTTGGTTGGTCCGCCACTCACAGCAAAGCAATTAAGCAAAGGACCAGAAAAGAATGTTTTCCACTCGCACCCAGAAGAACATGTCCACTTCGACGACCTTCACGGGCAAGCGCCCTTCGTTGGAGCACCAGGACAACGGAAATGTGCGAACTTATTCCGACGATCCGTTTAGGGCTCGCTTCGGACATCGCCTGCCTCGTGGCTTGAGGCAGGAAGCTCGTGGCATGAACTGGCAGAAGTTCAAGGACATTTACTCCCCCACGAACGGCCCGGTTCAAATCAAGAATTTCGAGGCAACTCGTGGCACCCTGAGCCGCTGGAACTTCAACGCTGATTTGTCGCTGACCGACAAGGACGGCCGTACCCGTACCTTCACCCAGGAAATCACCGCTATGGGGCCGGTGTCGGCTTGCACCAACTTGCTGGCTGATGCAGGTTACCGCGTTGAAATCGTGGAGTTCCACCAGTTCGAGATTTTCGAGGCTACGGCTACCTTTGTCTACGCAGGTCACAACAATGACCATGTGTGGACCATGGGCTTTGGCCAGACTCCGGAAGCTTCCGTGCTCTCCGCTTTGGTCTGTGCTGCTAACCGCTTGCATGGCTAATGCGCAGCTGACATTCGAGTAGCGCACGAGTAATAAATGCGCCAATCTTGGGGCTTGGCAGTCGATTGCCAAGCCCTAAAAAATGCCCAAATCCTCACCCCCAAATTTTCACCACACCGGAAAAAATTTCCCGTTTTCTCACACTCGGTTAACCCCGTTTTGAATGCTTAAGTCCCTAAAACGGGGTTGCATGAACCGGTGTGTTCCGTTCATTATGGAATGGTGACTTCTCTCCTGTGCATCCTGTTCCTTACGGCAGCGATTGCACCATGGACGATTAAGTGGCTCGGAACCCGCGGGTTCCTCGTTCTCAGCCTCCCTCTGGCAGGTGGCGCTATCTACACCGGCGCCCATCTGGTTCGCTTAGCTCTAGCGAATGGAAACGGGGAAACTTCCGCCACCACGCAACCCGCCGTCACGCATTTTTCGTGGATGCCCATTATCCACTTGGATGTAAACCTGCGATTAGGTCCTATTGAATCGCTCTTCGGCACACTGGTTTTGACCATCGGCTTTCTCGTACTGGTGTATTGCTCCGGATACTTCGTCAATCCGCCGCCCGGAAAACGTCGTCGAATAGGCTCCTTCGCAGCCCAAATGGTTGCCTTCGCCGCGGCTATGTACGGGCTGGTCATCAGCGACAACATCATGCTGATGTTTGTCTTCTGGGAAATTACCTCGGTTCTTTCCTTCCTCCTGGTGGGCTACTACGCCGAGCGAGCTTCCTCCCGTCGCGCAGCAGGCCAGGCACTCCTGGTCACGACACTGGGCGGGCTAATCATGCTGGTCGGTATCGTCCTGATGGGAGTGACCACTGGGTTCTGGAACTTCTCCGACCTCACAGCACCTGGCGCGCTGACCACGTCACAGCTGAACTCCACAGCAATCTCCACCGCCGCAATCCTGCTGGTCATCGGCGCACTTTCTAAATCCGCTATCGCGCCCTTCCACTTCTGGCTGCCCGGCGCAATGGCCGCCCCTACCCCGGTTTCTTCCTTCCTGCATTCGGCAGCGATGGTCAAAGCCGGTGTGTTCCTGGTCGCCCGACTTGCGCCAACTTTCAATGCCACCAACGCGTGGCAACCAATCATCATCCCGCTCGGCCTTTTGACCATGATTATGGGCGGCTGGATGGCTCTGCGCCAGAAGGATCTCAAGCTGATCATGGCGTATGGCACTGTCAGCCAGTTGGGATTCATCATCACGGTAGCGTCGATAGGCACGCGTGCGACGATGCTGGCGGCCCTGGCGCTGACTCTCGGACACGCCATGTTCAAGGCCACTCTGTTTATGACGGCGGGAACGATTGACAGGCTGACTGGTACGCGCGATATCCGTAAGCTCTCTGGCTTGGGCAAGAAGTCGCCACAGTTGCTGGTGATTTCGATTCTCGCTGCCGCCTCGATGATGGGTGTGCCGCCGTTCTTCGGCTTTGTCGCCAAGGAAGCGGCGCTCGAGGCCACGCTCAATGCTGAACCACTGCACGGTATGCCGGCGGTGTTCACCACTATTGGCCTGGTCGTAGGCTCGATTCTGACCGTGGCGTACTCGCTCTACCTGCTGCGTGCCGCGTTTGCGACCAAGCCCAGCACGCACGCCAGCGGCGGTGGCACTTCCCCCGCCGTCGCCGAGATGGATTCCCCGACCTGGGATCAGATTGGCCCGGCATGGCTGCTGGCGCTGGCAGGTCTGGTTTTCGGTCTGATTCCGCGGGTCCTCGACTCGACTATCTCGCCCTACCTCACCAATGCCTACCCGAATGCGGAAGCAGAATCGCACCTGGCTCTCTGGCACGGTTTCACCCTTCCTCTGGCGCTGACAGCCACAATTCTGATCACAGGTGGCATCATGCACTGGCAGCGCAAACTGGTGCGTCAGCTACAGTTTGAACAGCCGGCTCTCGGTAGTGCCGATGCGCTTTACGACGGCATCCTGGACTTGGCCCGCCGTCTTTCTCTCCGTGCCACTGCTGCGACCCAGCGTGGTTCCCTTCCGTTGAATGAGGCGGTCATTTTGCTGACCCTCATCGTGCTGTCCATCGGCGCCTTGTTGCTCGGTGAGCGTGATGAGCTCCGGATGGAACTGTGGGACTCTGCACCGCAGGGCGCGGTCGCGTTGATTATGATCATCGCGGCTCTGGCCGCCACCCAACAGAAAAACAGGCTCTCCGGTGTCATCCTGGTAGGTGTGACCGGCTACGGCTTGGCCATTATCTTCGCCATGTACGGTGCACCTGATTTGGCTCTGACGCAGCTGCTGGTTGAGACGGTCTCAATGATTGTTTTCGTGTTGGTGCTGCGCACGCTCTCGCCGCGGGCACCGGCATCAAATCCGAGGTGGATACGACACCGTGCATGGCTGGCCATCGCAGTCGGTGTCACTGTCCCAGTGTTGGCCGCCTACGCTATGGGCTCCCGTCGTACTGAGCCAATCTCCGGCGACATTCCGCCGCTGGCTCACGACATTGGGCACGGCCAGAATGCGGTCAACGTACTTCTTGTCGATATCCGCGCCTGGGATACCTTCGGTGAAATCACCGTGCTGGTGATGGTGGCGCTGGGGATTACCTCGCTGGTATTCCGCACGCACACGATGCACATGCGCTCAAAGATTAAGCCACAGCGGAATCGTGCTCGCCGCAACACCCGCTGGTTGAACACCATCGATGAGTCCGGTGAAGCCGAGCGGTTGCGCTACCCAATCATGGTTCTGGTGGCATCGCGCGCGCTCTTCCCCGCCATGATGGTGGTTTCCATCTACCTCTTCTTCGCCGGCCACAACGATGTCGGTGGTGGCTTCGCAGGTGGCCTCGTGGCTGCGCTGGCACTGACCATGCGTTATCTCATCGGTGGGCATCGTGAACTGGCAGCAACTCTGCCAATTCCTACCGAGGTACTTCTCGGCGGCGGTCTGCTGGTGTCGGCTCTTAGCGCCGTATGGCCACTGTTCGTGGGTTGGGCTCCGCTGACTTCCTGGTACGGCTCGCGGGAAATTCCGCTGCTCGGCGACGTCACCGTTGTCTCCCCTATGCTCTTTGACCTGGGTGTGTACATGATTGTCGTTGGCACGATTGTCTACATCCTGCGCAGTTTGGGCGGCGGCATCGATGCTCAGATAAACCTTCGCGCTGAGCGTGATCGTTCACGTCGTGTGAATCGAGCCGCACTCGGCCAGTCCCGCCAGCTGCGCAGCAAGTTGGCGGCGGCTAAGCCCGCAGGTGTTAAGTCCGCAGGTGCTAAGCCCGCAGGCGTTAAACCTGCCGGCACTAAACCCGCAGGCACTGCCAACACAGCCACCTCGGAGGCCTCAGAACCGACAGCCCCAGCTAGGACCGAAGGAAAGGACACTCACCAGTGATTCTCAATTTTGTTCTGCTAGCTACTGTCGGCACGCTGATCGCCACAGGGGTGTACCTGTTCCTCGATCGTTCGTTGACCAGGATGCTCATGGGGCTGTTGCTGATGGGCAACGGTATCAACCTGCTCATCCTGCTTGGCTCTGGTGCACCGGGGCAACCACCGATCTGGGATAGAGAATCGCTAGTCAGCGATGCCCAGGCCGACTCGCTGCCTCAGGCCTTCATCCTCACCGCGATTGTTATCTCTATGGGCATGACCGCCTTCCTGCTGGCCCTGCTCTATCGCCAGCACCGCTACCACATCGGCGATCACGTGCAGGATGACCACGAAGACCGCAGTCTGGCACTGCGTCGCGCCAGCGACCCGTCGGCTGCTCCGGATCACGACAAGTCCGACGACCCCACCACCGGTCGTCCCACGGAGGCCGGAGATAACTTCGGTCCGGTCTGTTTCGAAAAACCCGTTACCCCACCATCCAACACCCCAGGAGGTGACGACGATGACGACTGAGCAATTAATCCTGGCGCTAATCCCGCTTCCTATCATCGTCCCCGCCGCCACCGCCGCAATTGCTCTGCTGCTGGCACGTTTTCCCAAAGCACAGCAGGCGATCGCGCTGTTTTCACTCGGCAGCCTGCTGGGAGTCGCCAGCGCACTGGTGTATCTCATCTACGCGCACGGCATCCACACGGTCCAGGTGGGCGGCTGGGACGCACCAATCGGCATCACGCTCGTGGCCGACAACCTCGCAGTGCTGATGATTACCGTCTCCCAGCTGGTCCTCTTTGCCGTGATGTGGTTCGGCATCGGCCAGGGTATTAGCGACGGTGACGAAGATGAGCCGATCTCCGTCTTCGTTCCGACGTACATGTTGCTCAACATGGGTGTCTCGATGGCCTTCCTGGCTGGCGACCTGTTCAACATGTATGTCGGTTTCGAGGTTCTGCTCGTAGCCTCCTACGTGCTGCTCACGCTGGGAGCATCGTCATCACGCACTCGCGCAGGCGTGTCGTATGTGATGGTCAACATGCTGTCCTCGATGGTGTTCCTGCTGGCGATTGGCCTGGTTTATCAAGCGGTCGGCACGGTGAACTTCGCGCATATTTCCCTGCGTATGGAGGACATTCCCGATGGCACCCGCACCGCAATCTTCGCAGTGTTGCTCGTTGCCTTCGCGGTGAAGGCGGCGGTGTTCCCGCTGTCGGCGTGGTTGCCAGACTCCTACCCCACCGCACCGTCCATGGTCACCGCAGTCTTCGCGGGTCTGCTGACGAAGGTGGGTGTCTACGCGATCATCCGCACGCGCAGTGTCGTCTTCCCCGACGGCAGGCTTGACGACGTCCTGATGTGGGCCGGCCTAGCGACAATGCTCATGGGCATTCTCGGCGCCATGGCCCAAAATGACATCAAACGTCTCTTGTCATTTACGCTGGTGTCCCACATCGGATACATGATCTTCGGTATTGCCGTCGGCAATACGCTGGGGCTCGGCGGCGCAATCTTCTACATCGTCCACCACATTCTGGTGCAGACGGCGTTGTTCCTGGTGGTCGGACTTATCGAACGCCAGGCGGGCTCCTCCTCCCTGCGCAGTCTCGGTGGCCTGGCCAAATCCTCGCCGCTGCTGGCGCTGCTATACCTCGTGCCCGCGCTCAACCTCGGTGGTATCCCACCGTTCTCGGGCTTCCTGGGCAAGGTCATGCTGATTGAGGCGGGTGCCCAAGACGGCTCCGCCACCGCGTGGATTCTGGTTGCGGGTTCGATTATCACTAGCCTGCTGACCCTCTACACCATGATTCTCGTCTGGTCGAAAGCCTTCTGGCGTGACCGTTCCGATGCCCCCGAGGGTGACACCGTGCTGGCGCAACCAGCTGCACTCCGGGAAAGGACGCAGATGGTCGCTATCGCAGAACGTGACGACGTCGGCCGGATGCCACTCGGCATGGTGATGCCGACGGCCCTACTGGTGATTGCCTCTGTGGGCGTGACTCTTCTGGCCGGACCGCTGTCTAATGTGGCTACCGAAGCGGCGAGCAACGTCGCGAATGTTGATGACTACCGCGCGGCAGTTCTCGGTATCGAATCGGCTGATGGCAAGGGACTGGAGCAGCTGAAGAACCCAGGCCGCACCAAGAGCCCGTGGGAGTCGGACCCGGTGACCGAACATGCCACCAGCACGTTGGAAGGAGCAGGTGAAAGCTCATGAGTAAAGCTCGCGCCAGGGTGGCCGCAAAACGACCACCGCGTATTTCAATCCTGTTGTTCCTGTTCACGCTGATTATTTGGGTCATGCTGTGGGGCGAAGTGACATTTGCCAATGTGCTTTCGGGAATCCTGGTAGCCACGTTGCTCAACCTCGCCATGCCTATCCCGCCAAACAGCGCGCTGGACATCAACTTCGGTGGCATGGTGCGACTGTTCGGTTCCTGGACAATCGACTTTGTGAAGGCCTCAATCAGTGTCTCCTGGCTGGCCATCCGACGAGCTGATCCACCACCGACGGCCATCATCAAGGTCCCTATGCGCACCAATGACGATATTTCGCTCACGACTGCAATGGCACTGATTAACTTGCAGCCGGGCGGCATCATCGCGGACATCGATAAGCGAGAAAAGACGCTGACCATGCACATTCTCGATGCGTCGTCGACAAGCAAGGTAGCCGAGCAAATCAACCAGCTGACACGAATCGAGCGTCGGGTTATTCGGGCGTTTGAAAACCGCGATGTCAACGAGCAACCGACCAAGCCGGTGCCAAGTGACAACCAGGCGAGCAGCGACAAGAGCGGCGAGAAGAGCAGCGAAAGGAGTAGCCGATGAACCCGGAAGTTTTTAACACTCTGCTCGGAGTGGCTGCCGCAGGCTATTTCATTGCGGTGATGATTACCCTCGGACACATGATCGCAGGCCCAAACTCGCTGGACCGCCTGGTGGCGCTGGAGTCGACGACTGCAATGCTGCAGGGCATGCTCGCTGCGTTCATGGCCTGGAGCTTGGACACTTCGGTGGTCTACCCAATGCTCATCATTGCGCTGCTCGGTTTCCTGTCTTCGCTGGCGGTCGCCAAGTTCCGTGTTCCGGATGACGGAAAGCAGCCCGCAAAGAGCTCCCGGAAGGGTGCGACGAAAGCAGCCGGAAAGGTCGCCACAAAGAAAACCGCACAGAAAGCGGCGCCTAAGGCAACACCGACAACGGCTCCAAAAACAGCGAAGGGAGAGTCCAAATGATTCTCGTGGCAGACATTATCGCCATCACACTCATTCTCACCGGAATGCTACTGTGCGTTGCAGCGTCCGTGGGATTGATACGCTTCCGCGACACCATCAGTCGGATGCACGCATCCTCCAAGCCACAAACACTGGGGCTAATTTTGACGCTGTCGGGCTCGCTTGTACACGTCGCCACGCACGCGTCAGCTCACACAACTACTAGCAGTGACTTGGCTCTATTGACCCTGATTATCCTGTTTGCTCTGGGAACATCGCCGATTGTTAGTAACCGCGTTGGCCACGAGGCGTTCAAGGAGAGGCTCGTCGACGAGGACAGCCTGGCCCGCGATGACAGCCGAGAATAACGAGAGGACAATGGCCTTAAGTTACTGACTGGGTTTATGACAAAGTGACTAGGTTTATGCACCTCAAAAGTGCTATAAGCCTAGTCACTATTTTTGTCTAGGAACACACCGCTTAACGACGGCTAGTCGTCTACTTGCTCGTGGAAATCTGCAGGCGCTATCGGATGCCCGGCGCGCAGTTCCTGCACCGCAAGATCCACGGCGGCACGCCACGGGGTGTGGCCAATGCGCTCTTCGTTCGCCCGTACGTCGTCCTCGGTAGCCATGGACGGCAGCGCCCCGGCCGCATCCGCCACAGTGCGCTGCCGCTCGTATGCCGCGCCCATTTCCACGATGTTGTTGACGAATTCCAGTTCGGCTCGGCAACCCAGTTCGTCGGCAAGCGGGGCGAGTTGAACCACAAGTTCACGGAGTTCGTCGCGAACCCACCGCTCGTCGGTATCGCGATTGACGATGACCAGCGCGTCCATGCCGTAGCGGGCGGCGCGCCACTTGTTTTCGGCGATGTGCCAGGACTGCAGCGACGGTAGCTCCTCGCCAGCCTCCCACATGCGGTCGTAGTAAACCGTCAGACAGTGCGTCAATGCCACGATAGCGGCGAGTTCCTGCAGGTTAGAGGTAGCGTCAGCGACACGAATCTCAATGGTGCCGTACTTTGATGCCGGGCGAATGTCCAAGTGCATCGAGCCGGTGTGGTTGATGACGCCGGAGCGGGACTGGTCGTGCATGTAGGACTCCCACTCGGGCCACGTGTAAATCGCCGGCGGCTGACCAGCGGTGGGAAGCTGCTGGTAGAGCAGGCTTCGGTTGGAAGCGTACCCCATGTCCTCGCCGTTCCAGGCCGGTGAGGAGGCAGACAGCGCCAACATGTGCGGCAGCTTCGTTGCCAGGGCCTGAATGATCGGCCAAACGCGTTCGGAATCCTTAATGCCAACGTGGACGTGGACTCCCCAGATGATCATCTGGTTGCCCCACCACTGAGTGCGGTTGATGATTTCGGAGTAGTGCCCCTTGGCGCTGACCTGCTGAGCAGTACCGCGGGCGAACGGATGCGAGCCCGATGACCACACATCCACCCCAACGCGGTCAGCGGCATCGAGAACCATGTCCAGCTGGCTTTGGAGCTCCGCTACGGCATCGGGCACGTTCATGTGCACACCGGTGACGAGCTCCACTGTGTTGGCGAGGAACTCGCGCTGGAGCCCATGTCCGGGATGCTCCGCATCGATGATGTCGAGCACCTCGGCGGCAGCGGGAGCGGTGTCGCGCGTTCGTCGGTCAACGAACGCCACTTCCCATTCCACTCCCAGAGATGGCTGCGCCGATCCGGAAAATTGCTCAGTCATACCGCTATTTTTTCACACTAGGAGTCGTTTTCCTCAGTTGGCTCCGTCCAGGTGACGGTTTTTGCGCACGAGGCAAGGTCACCGTTGGAATCGACAAGCGCAACTGTGGTGAAACTGTCTTCATCCACCTTGGACGGAACGTTCCAGACATCTGCATTCCGTTTGTCATCGACGTGCACTTCGCCGATGACACCCAACCCTTCGGTTGCGGGGCTGCCGATGCCACTGCAGCCAGATGCACCACGCGCCTGCACTGTGTACTTGCCCTTATCCAAGGTAGTGAACTGACCTTTTTCGTCGGAAAGGCCCATCCATCCCTTGGCGCTCATGACCTGTACAGTTGCCAGCATTTTCATTGATCCGTCGTCGTTTGTTCGGATGAAGTTATAGGCGCTGACTCGCTCGGTCAGCTTCGGTGCAGCCGGATCTACGCTCACTGGCGCAGTGCTTGTCGACGCGCCTGCGTTCCCGTCCTTGTCGCTGCTGGATTCAACCCCCGAGCAGGACACCAACAGTGTTGCAGCACAACCCAACGCGGTGGCGACAGCAACACGACGACGCTTTACGGCGAACATAAAAACCTCACAGACCTCACTGGCTACTAGCAGAATACTAGTACCCCTTTTTCAGCCGTGATCTGTTTGAGACTGCAAAATATGCAAAAGCCCCGCCTAAGCCATGAAATGTGTGGCTTACGCGGGGCTTGGGAAGCTATGGGGGGGGCTTCGTACCACGGCGGCAGGTCTTGACGCCTAGGCCGCAGACCTTAGTGAGAGACCGAAGTCCGGTGGGCCGGGAGTCTAGTGAGCCGGGTCAGTGGCGACCACGACGATTCCCGCCGGAACGTCCCGGAGACGGTCATCGCGAGGTGCGGCTTCCCAACCGTTGTCGTGCGCGATCTGCTCAGCAGCGGCCTTTTCCTCTTCGTTCCTCGGGTCGAAGTAGACGGTGGTCTTCTCCCACACACCCATCTTCTCTTCAGGAGCGTTGCCGGTCTCGCCGGCACCCCAGCCCTGCTCACCCATCTGCTTGGACAGGTCATCGGCAAGGCCCACGACCTCAGAGTTGTTCAGGACACTGACCTTGACAGTCTTGCGGTCAATCTGTGGCGCTTCGTTGGCCTCATCCTGTGCCGGCGGATTCTCCGCGGGAGGAACCGGTTTGCCTGGCTCATTTGCCGGCGGCGGCAGGACCTCGCCGTCACCATCTCCAGCAGCACCATCCTTTGCCGGATCACTGCCGTTGGCCGATTCAGCAGGCGCACCAGAGTCAGCCGGAGCGGATGCCGAGGTGTCATTCTGGCCGGTGTTCTCAGCATCGTCGCCACGCGTGCTGAGTGCGTAGGCACCGTAGGCGACCAGGCACACGCCGATAGCGAGCAGCACAATAGCGAGAACACGCATGTAGCGGCCATCACCGGCACCGTCGCCGATGTCGCCGTCATCAACACCATCAGCAGCTGCGGAATTGCTAGCAGCAGCCCGAGAGCCAGCACCGGTAGTGGCGGCAGCGGTGGCACCAGCAGCGGCTGCGCCAGCGGCCGGAGCCGCAGATCTGAGCGCTGCGTGTTGAGCATCCGACGGCTCGGAGTACGCATGAGCGCCGCCAGCGGCCGGAGCCTCCGCGTAATCGCTGTACTCATCGAAGTCGTCGTAGTCGTCATCGAGTCGATGACGGCCCGGACGCGGCGAATTCTGAGGGTTTAGTTGGTCAGACACATCCCACATCCTATATGTTCTGCCGCCGAACCGTGAAGTGAAACTTGAACCTTACGCGTCGTGGTTGTCCCGCACGGCGCGCAGCCGATGAACCAACACGGGTTCGGCAGCTTCGGCTGCCGGAGAGTCGAGAAGTCGCGAAAGTACCTGGTGGTAGCGGATTGTGTTGTTTCCAAAGTCCTCGGCAAAGCGACGCCGAATTGCCTCCTGCCGCGCACCGGCCATACGCGGTCCGCGGCGGGCAACTTTCAGCCATTCTTTCTCAAAATCCAGCATTTTCTGAGCCAAAACGGGTTCAATGCCGCTGGTATCACCCACGAGTCCGAGATGTTCGGATGAGTCAAGCCGCCGCTCGGCCTCAGGTTCGTGGCTGCCACCTATGGGCTTCTTGCTCACCACTTTCCGCACCCCGCTTTCCTTCTCACTCGCGCTGATCCTCTATTCTGCACGACACTGCCTATGCAGATACTTAGTGAAGATACATAGTAAGGCCCAGCCCCCACCTCACCTACGCCCCACCTACAACTCCCTGACACAACTCAGACATCACCAGGCGATTTAGAAAACATGGACGCCGAGTAGAATCAGCGGCATGACTATCCGTCCCATTGTGATTGCCGGAGACCCCGTTCTCCACACTCCTACCCAGCCGGTAACCGAGGACGTCTCCGAGCTGCGCGAGCTCATCGAGGACATGTACGAAACCATGGACCGCGCCCACGGTGTGGGGCTGGCTGCCAACCAGGTGGGTGTCGGCAAGCGTCTGTTCGTCTACAACTGCCCCGATGACGACGACGTCTGGCACCGCGGCTGCGTCATCAATCCGGTGCTGACCACCAGTGAAATCCCGAAGACCATGCCTAACGACGACGGCTCCGATGACGAAGGTTGCCTCTCTGTGCCCGGCCTGTCCTTCCCCACCAACCGTGCGGAGAAGGCTGTTGTCACCGGCCTGGATGAAAACGGCGAAGAGGTCCGCATCGAGGCCACCGGTTTCTTCGCCCGCTGCATGCAGCACGAGGTCGGCCACCTGGATGGGTTCCTCTACACCGATTGCCTCACCGGTCGTTGGAAGCGCATGGCCAAGAAGGAAATCAAGCGCGCCGGTTGGACCGAGGGCGGCCTGACCTGGATGCCGGGCGTGGATCCGGATCCGTTCGGCCACGAGGATTAGATCGTGGCGGATAGGCAATTGGAGTCGTCGGTAAGCGAAAATGCAGCACAGAAGCTCCCGATTTCCCGCTGGGGCGTCGGTGAAGTGGCGATGGGACGTCGTGTCATTGTGCGGCGCGCGCTAACCGATGAAGAGGCGCTGGCCAGCGGCAAGAACACTACGGACGTCATTGGGCATGTGCTCAGCATGGATCCGTTCGTCGTGCGTCCACAGGTTTGTGCTGGCGTGCGTGCCGACGAGTCCGTGGCAGCGGTGGACTTTAGCGATAAGCACATTTTGATTGTGAAGGCCCTGCCGGATCATCCGGTGCGCAATTCGGATATTCGCGCCGTGGAAACTGCGACAGCGAAGGCCTTCCCGGGGATTGCGCACGTGGTGGAGTCGGGCTGGCTGCTGCGTGCGGGCGATGGCATTACGGAACGTTCCAACTCCGCGCTGCCGTTCGAACCCGGAGCCAGCACTCAGCCGGTGCCGCTGGAGAAAATTAAGTCGTTTTACAATTCCCACGATTTGCCGGTACGGATTGCGGTTCCGGACCGGATCGCCAAGCCTGCACAGGCACTGGTCGCAGGACCGGAGTGGACGGTCGGGCCGGACATTGTGGTTATGACGCGCTCGCTCGATGGGGACTTGCCGCCTGCTGAATTGGCAGCTGAATCCAACACCACCGAGTTGGCAGACGTGCAGGTGGACATCGCTGATCAGCCTGACGACGACTGGCTGGAGCTCTACCATTTCCGCGGCACTACACTGCCCGAGCATGCGCTGCAGTTCCTGCGCAATGAAATTGATGGCCGCATGTGTTTCGGGCGGCTCCAAGTCCCTGATGACAGTGCACTTGAGGGCATGCGCACAGTAGCTATTACGCGCGGCACGCTGACCGAATCGGAGGACGGCCGCGTGTGGCTCGGATTCTCCGCCGTGGAAGTCGCAGCCGATATGCGCCGCCGAGGACTTGGCACCCTACTGGGAATTCAGATGATGCACTGGGGTGCGCAGCACGGGGCAGATTCTGCATATCTGCAGGTATTGGGCTCGAATGAGGCTGGCATTGCTCTGTACCGGACGCTCGGTTTTACCGAGCACCACCGGCACCGCTACGCGGAGCTGACAGGGGCTTAGGTCTCGGGGCTCGCGTTTCGCCCCTTCCCCGCTCACCCTGATGATCGCGCTACTTCCCGCGCTTAACCCGTTTAGTCCGCTTCAGCTGCTTGCCCTGCTGCTCCTTGTTCTCCATGCGGCGCTGTCCGCGCTGCAGCTCGCGCGTCTCCGGCTTTTCCACCACTCGAGTGCGAACCGAGAGTTCATGACGACCTCTCCCCAGCGGATCGCGTGAGGCAGCCATCGCAATCCAGCCAGCCAGGCCCGCAGAGACAAACCAACCGGCGACCGGAATCATCGACGGCAGAATCCAGGCATTGCGCACAAAACCATCGCGGGCTGAAACTGGCATCCCGTGTGCACCTTCAATTTTCATGCCCATGGCGTGCTTACCCGGCGACCCGTCGAAGATGGAGTCCCCCGCCACGCGGTAGAGGTAAAAACCACCGGGACCGAGGAAGAGGCTGATCAGCATCACCATTACGCCGCTGTCGGATGTCCCCGCGATGCTAGCGAGAACTGCAATAGAGGCAATCAACGCAGTGTAGATGACAGAATCCACCAGCAGCGCGCCACCACGACGCACCACAGGGGCATTGGCCAGATTGGGATCGAAGCCCAGGTGTACTGCCATTTGAGCGGTCAGCGGTGCAACTTTGGGGTTAGTGCTGAGCTCACCGAAGGAAGACACCCCGTAGCTAGCGGGGTACCCGCTCTCGTAGCCGACCGGAATGTTTGCTACCGGATATGGCACTTCCTGATACGGCATTGCCGCATCGTACGCCGCATATGCGTCGTGCTCCCGATAAGCATTCCTGCCACTACTACTCAGGTAATCCGCCGGACTGTACTCGCCGCCGTAACGGCGATCGTCCCAGTTAGCCAACCTCGAAACTCCCTTTCCTACCGGGCTTCCGCCCACCTAGTCCGCTTTTGTCCGCCTATTTTGTCACTGCTTTATTCAACGCATGAGGCCGCCGTTTCGTTCCCCTTTTACAATCGTTGATATGCGAATCTGTGTCTGGAACGTCAATTCGGCTCGAACCCGCCTCGACCGAATGGTGGAAATGCTGCGCCGGAATGACATTGATATCCTGGCTGTCCAGGAAACCAAGTGCAAGGACGACCAGTTCCCCACCGCTGCTTTTGAAGAGCTGGGATACCAAGTCGCCCACCACGGCCTGAATCAGTGGAATGGCGTTGCCATCATCTCCCGCGTCGGCCTCGACGATATCCAGGCAGGGTTCCCCGGTCAGCCCGGTTTCAACAAGGACCCCGACGCAACTCCCGCATTGGAGGCCCGCCATATCGCCGCTACCTGCGGTGGCGTGCGCGTCCACAGCCTCTACATCCCAAATGGCCGCGACATCACCGACCCGCACTTCGAGTACAAGCTCGAATTTCTGGAGCAGCTCCGTCAGCACATCATCGCCACGCTTGACGACGACCCGGAGGCCACCTTCATGATGGGCGGCGACTTCAACATCGCCCCGACCGACAGCGATGTCTGGTCAATGGCAGCCTTCGCGGGGAAAACACATGTCACACCACCTGAACGCGCAGCCTTCTATGCGCTGGAGCAGGCGGGCATGAAGGAGGTAACTCGCCAATTCACCCCAAACCAGTGGACCTACTGGGATTACAAAGCTGGCCGCTTTTTCAAAGATGAGGGCATGCGCATCGACTTCCAGCTCGCCTCCCCCGCCCTCGCGGCAAAGGCGTCCGCCGGATTCATCGACATCGAAGAGCGTCAGGGCAAAGGCGCATCCGACCATGCTCCGGTGATTGTGGATTACGAAGTGTAGATAAACGCGGCGGAAAAGCGCGTAGGCCTAGTTCCTACTAGGGGGTGTCGCTGGGGCCGTCGTAAAGCGGAGTCCTTGCTGCCAGCCCCTAAAATCAGGGGCAGAAATGTGCGATAAAGCACCCGCACAACACTTATGAGTCTAACTTTTTGTTCAATCTACAAATTTTCACCACAGAAAGTTATTTCGACGATATAAGGTGTTTATTCAGAACATCAATTCATTACGTCGGGAAGGAAGATCATGACTTCTGCACGCTCCCCTCAGCGCACCACCACCCCGGAGCCAGCGAGCGGCTTCCCCACCGCGGATGACTCAACTGAGTCCGATGAATCCCTGCGCGAAAGCGTGCAGAAGATTTCCATCGGCCTGTATGACTTCCTTGCGTCGACTCGCCGCCTCGGTGAGCGCCCGAATGCCAGGATGGACATTTCCCAGTCGGAAATGGAAGTACTGCACTTTATTTCGACCCACCCGGGCTGCGGCGTATCCGACATTGCACGCCTGCGTTTCCTGCGCCCGTCCAACGTTTCGGCAACAGTCCGCCGTCTACTCGACAACGGGCTAATTGAACGCGAGAACAATGCAAAGGATCGCCGTGCGCAGAACCTCTATGTCTCCAGCGATGGCGAGACCCTGCTGGAGCAGCTTATCGACCACTGGGGTGCGCTGGTGTACGAAATTGTGCGGACAATGTCGCAAAAGGACGTGCGTGCGCTAATTAAGGCACTGCCTTCGCTGCTGAAGCTGGCGGAACACTCGGAAAGCTATGTTGAGGAGCACCAGCGCCGCCAGGAGCCGTTCTAAAAGCGCGCCGCTAAACCCTTCTTACTAGGTACGATGATGCTCATGGCTATTACTTTGAAGAAGGCAAAAGACGTAAAGACCGCTCCATTGGTGGCCACCGGCCTCATCGGCGGCTGGCTCACTGCTCGCGAAACAGGCATTCGCCCGCTCGGTGGCGTCATCTTGGGCGCCGCCGGCGCATATGCAGCACGCACCTGGAACGCAAAGACCGGCGCCCTGGGAGCCACTGGTCTGGTGGCCGCCTACCTCGGCGCTTTCGGCCTCTCACACCCGCTGGCTAAGAAGATTGGCGCATGGCCGTCCGTCCTGACCGTCACCGCGCTGGCTGCTGGCGCAGCAGCAGTTGCCGACTCCAAGTAAGCAACAAGCAGACAAGCCGCTCTCCCGACTTAAAAGTCACACCGGGGAGCGGCTTTGGTGTGCCAATCTCAGCGTGCAGCCTCAATGGGCGGTGTAAACCTCAGACCTTAGCCACCTAGTCAAGGCCCTCCAGCAATTTCTCGAGGTGCGCGCGCACCCGGGGCCACGATTCCACGAAAGGCGGCAGCAGATCGAGGCTGTCGACGTCGTCAAGCGGAATCCAGCGCAGCTCCAGGGACTCTTCGTTCGGATGCGTCTCCAGCTCTTCGGCAGCTAGTGCGTAGACCGTGTGGTACTTCCAGCCACCGGCGAGCTCGGGACGGTCCGGATCGGCCGGGAAGGGGCCGGTGGTGACCTGCGTGTCCAGGATGCGAAGCTGATGCTCCAGCAGCCCAGTTTCCTCAGCTGTTTCACGCAGCGCGGTCGCCTCAGGAGTCTCATGAGAATCACAAGCCCCACCAGGAACACCCCACGTTAGGGGGAACGATGTCCAGTCAGCTCGATACTGCATAAGCACAGTGCGCTGAGGGCTCACAATCAGCAGCCCTGCAGCTCCGAAGCGTCCCCAGCAGCGCGTACCGTTGGGGCCGGCCGCCCACCCATTTCCATCCTGAAGCATGTCTCCACCCTACGCCAGATACCCTTGTGTTTTCCGTCACAAGCCCGAGCGACTAAGATTTGCAGGGAACTAACGTTGCTCTGAGCGGAGAGATTGTCGCAGGCGACTTCGGTCACGTCGGAAGGACACGTGCACATGGGTGAAACCACTTCAAGTGCGCCTCATTCCCGCGCCCACGACAAAAGCCGAAACCCATTCCACCGCAAGAATCGCGCTCCACGCCGTACTCGTTTCAGCGGTCGCACCACTCCCGGTGGCGAAAGCTTAGACACACACACTGCGGCTCAGGCGGCAAAGGAATCGAAAGATACTCCCGTCTCCACCCCGACTCCCGAGAGTGCAGCACCAGCAACGGCCGCAACCCCAACAGCCCTGGCAGACTCTCCGCGCGATACAGACCTGCGCGTGGATGCCCTGGAGATTGGCCCGCGCAACCGGAGATTGACACGTTTTCTCGGTGAGCGCCTCTATGACAAGCTCGGCCCGTCGGCCACGTATGTGCGCCGGTCAGCGTCATTTTTGATAACGTCGCCGGGCCGATTGACCATAGTTGCTCTCATCCTCATCGTCGCTATCCTGGCCGCCGGTCTATCCATGTGGCAAACAACCTCGCAACGCCAGCAGCAGCTGACCCGAATTTCGCAGCTGAGCGAGCCGATGGCCAATGCCTCGCAGAATCTCTATGCCTCGCTGACGATTGCCGATGCGTCCGCCAACACCGCTTTTTCCCGCGGCACGCTCAACAGCAGCCAGGACTTGGTCAGCAACTTCGACGATGTCATCGCACAAGCATCCATGTCCGCTACCCGCGCAGCTACGGGCATTGAAAACGTCGATGATCCAGAGATGAAGGATGTCGCGACTGTACAGCGACTGTTGCCGGTCTACACCGGCATGGTCGAGACAGCTCGCGCGAATGCGCGCCAGGGCAACCCCGTCAGTGTCGCGTACCTCGCCTCTGCCTCAAACTTGATGCAGGTCCAGATTCTGCCAGCTGCAAAATCGCTCTACGAACGCACCAGTACCACGACTAATGAGGAGCAGCGCGAACTATCGAAGCCACCTCTTTTCCCGATGTCAGGCCTGGCAGCGGCAATTTTGATGCTGCTAATCACACAGTGGTGGCTGACTCGCCGCACCGGTCGACTATTCAACGTCGGCCTGTTTGGTGCAACCATGCTGATGGCCATCGCGCTTGTCGGTGTGGGAATCGCCACCACTCAGCCGTGGCAGTCCAACTCTCTCTTCGGAGAGCAGCGCCCGGACGTTCATGCCCTAACCCAAGTACGCATTGATGCCCAGCAGCTACGCGCCAGCGAAACCCTCGGCTTAGTGCGCCGTCAGCCCGCGGATGCGGAGTCCTTCTCGCAGTCGGTGCGCACCCTGGTCGGCGAGCTGGAAAGAGTGGACGCCAACGCGCCGGACGACGATGTCAGAGCCGCCATCCACGGTATCTACAGCTGGGAGTCCGGCCACAACCTGATGATGGAGCACTTGAGTTCAGGCGACTACGCCGGTGCGGTTCGCATCGCGACCGATGTGGATAATGCCAGCTCGTCGGCGACTGCGTTCAACCAGGTCGATGAGTCGCTACAGAATTCCATCGCCGAGTCCCGCCTGACCGCCCGTGAGAACCTCGACCAATCCCGTCGCGCTATCGCGGCACTATCCCTCGCCACGGTTACGCTGACCGTCATCGCGGCAGTTCTGGTTGTTTTCGGCTTCCGACACCGGCTTCTGGAGTACCTATGATTGTTTCGTTCTCCCCGTCGCTCCACAGTCTCGCCGGTTGGCGGCGCAGGGCCGTCCTTGGTGCACTCGCCATCGCCGGGCTCACCGTCAGTGCCTGCGCGACCGATTCGCTTGCCGACGATCCCTACTCGCGCACAATCCTGGAGGCCACCGGTGACTTCCCCCTGCCACCGGGCGCGTTCTACGACAAAGCCTCCTCGAGGAAGCCTGCGGCAGAACCCAACACCCCAGATCTGTCCACACTCGCCCCCGATGACCAAACACCGGAAGAGCGAATCCCGGAGATTTACCAGCGCGGCCGCATCATCGTTGGTGTTGACCAATCATTGAACCTGCTCAGCTTCCGCGACTTCAGCACTGGAGAGCTCTCGGGGTTTGAAGTATCCCTGGCACAAGAGATTGCCCGGGACATCTTTGACAATCCCGATGCTGTCGAGTTTCGGTTCGTCGACAGCAACGAACGCACTGCCGCACTCGAAGACGGCACTGTCGATGTCGTTTTGCGCACTATGACGGTCACCGATGCCCGGCGCGAAAGGGTGCTGTTCTCCACACCGTATTTGACAGCACGAGCTGGAGTTCTAGTCTCTTCGCCGGGTGGCGATGCTTCCCCCGAGGACGTCGAGGACGGTCGCATCTGCGTTTCCCGGGGATCCACTACCGAGGATTTGATTCGACGGCTCTCGCCGAACAATACGCTGCTGTTGGTCGGTAACTGGTCGGACTGCCTCATTTCACTTCAAAACAGCCAGGCAGAGATTGTCGTTGCCGATGACACCATTCTCGCTGGTATCAACGACCAAGATCCGGCCACCGCCATTGTCCAGCGGGGCTTGAACGAGGAAAGCTACGCGGCCGGTGTATCCAAGGGGAACCCAGGCCTAGTTCGCCAAATCAACGCGACCCTGGAGCGTATGGCGAGCGACGGCACCTGGCAGTCCCTCTACGACACTTGGTTCGGCCCCTTCCTGCCAAGCGGTACACAGCCATCGCCACAGTACAGCGACGACGAAGACATACTTGGAATCTCCCCCACACCGGAAGCTGCTCCAGAAGGCGAGGTGGATAACCGATGAGCGACGAAAACCAGTACTCCGAGCATGCCCAGCAAGCCCAGCATCCCCAGTACACGCCGGAGCCCCAGGAGGATGCTCACGCAGAGGCAGAGGCAGCTGCCACTCAGGCCGTCGCCTTCGACCCATTCGCCGATGAAGACAACGAACAAGAGCCCGGCACTGCCGCTGTCGCCTTCGACCCTTTTGCGGACGATGATGACGATGACGAAGAGTTCGATATCGCCGAATTGTTGGGGCGCGGGGGCTCGTCGTCAAGCGCGACGACCCAACCCGGCGCCCAGACGCCAGATCCGTCGATGGCCTCGCACCGGAAAGCGTTGGAGGACTTCCGCCGGAGGCGATCGAATGCACACCGCGGACGCACTGTCGCCGACGGCATGGTGCACCTGCCGTACATCACAACGCAGGATCCGCGCGATGCAGTAATGAGTGATGAGAAGATTCGAGCGACGAATAAGCCGGCGCCGAGCCTGAAAGCCGGCGATATCGTGGCGGATCAGTACGAGATCGTAGGCCCAATTGCCCACGGCGGGCTCGGCTGGATTTACCTGGCGATTGACCACAATGTCTCGGATCGTTGGGTCGTGCTCAAGGGCATGATGGCAGCGAAAAACGAGAAGGATTTCGCCGTAGTCCAGGCGGAACGCGAGTTCCTCGCGGAAATCTCGCATCCGGGAATTGTGAAGATTATCAACTTCATCGATGAGACGGACGCCAACAGCGCCACCGGCTTCATTGTGATGGAGTACGTCGGCGGCCCGTCGTTACGCAAGCAGCGACGGAGCTACCCAGACGGCGTCATGCCCTGTGACCTAGCGATTGGCTACATCCTGGAGCTGCTCCCCGCGCTGGATTACCTGCACTCGCGCGGCGTTGTCTACAACGATTTGAAGCCGGACAACGTGCTGCTCAGCGAAGACCACGTCACGCTTATCGACGTTGGCGCGGTCACCGGCATCGGCGCCTACGGCCATATCTACGGCACGCCCGGTTTCCAGGCGCCGGAGATTGCCACGACGGGACCGACGATTGCCAGCGATATCTACACAGTCGGCCGCACGCTGGCCTCGCTGATTCTGAAGTTGCCGGCGACCAACGGCGTCTACGACCCGGGGCTACCCTCACCTGTCGAAGAGCCTCTATTCCGCCGTTTTTACTCGCTCTACCGCTTCCTACTACGCGCTTGCCACGAGAACCCGGAGGCTCGCTTCGGTTCTGCTGAAGAGATGAGTGTCCAGCTCATCGGCGTATTGCGCGAGATTCTGGCGGTGCGCGACGGCGTGCAATTCCCGCAGGCGGTGTCGAATTTCTCGCCGCAGCGTTCCACGTACGGCACCAAGCACCTGGTGTTCCGCACCGATCAGCTTGTCGACGGCATCACCCGCGGCGTGGAAATCACTCCGCAAGAAGTGACCTTCGCGCTGCCTGTACCACTGATTAACCCGACAGATCCGGGTGCGCGCATCTTGAGTGCCTCGTCATTTACGGAGCCCAACGAACTTATCGAGGCACTGACCAATGCTCTGTCCGAACCCGAGTATGGTTCTTCGGTGGAAATTCCACTGGGCATCGTGCGTGCAAAACTGGACCTCGGATTAATTGATGAGGCCCGCGACAGCCTCTGCGATGTCTCTGACCGTTTGCAGCGCGATTGGCGTTATCACTGGTACGAGGGCGTGACTTATTTGCTTCTCGACCAATTCAACGATGCCCTCGCCTCGTTCCACCACGTGCTGACGATGCTGCCCGGCGAGCCCGCCCCGAAGTTGGCGCTGGCAGCGACTCTCGAGTTGATTCAACAGCGCTTGGGCATCGCCAACGCATCTCTCCTCGAGCCAGCTGTCGCCCGCGCCGCCGCGAACTTGAGCAGCGCGCTGGATAATGTCGCTGCCGATACGCCCGAAATCTTCTCCCCCGCCTGGGCCAGCGAGTCCCTGTCACCTCAGACGATTCGTTTCAACACCCTGCGTCTCTACGCCGTCGTGTGGGCGGCCAACCCGACGACGGTATCCTCCGCCTTCGGGCTAGCTCGTCAGCTGGCCTCTGAGCGCCAACACGAAATGGCTATATCCCAGCTTGACCGCGTACCCGGTAACTCCCGTCACCATCGCATGGCACGTTTGACGACGATTCTGATGCTCACCTCCGGGATGCCCTCCGAGTTAACTGAATCGAGAATTCGCCGTGCTGCGCGTCGTCTGGTGGAGCTGCCGACGAATGAACCGCGCATGCCACAGCTGCGCATCGCCGTGATGGCGTCCGCGCTGAACTGGTTGCGCAGCTCGAACCTCGACCATGCAGCTAGCTCCAATGGTCTTTTCGATGCGCCCTTTACCGTGGCCGGCCTGCGTGAAGGATTGGAAAAAGACTTACGGATGCTGGCACGCTCTTCGCAGTTTCCGCGACACCGCTACAACTTGGTGGATATCGCAAATCTCATTCGGCCACGGACTTGGCGTTAGCTCTCTAACAGCTCCTTACCGAACCTGGTCAAACATGCTGTTGTGGGCCTGAGCGCCACCCCAGAATTGGTGAATAAAGAGAGAATTGCCTTTCGTGGTTTAAGATATCCTCTATGTTTGCCTCTTCGAAATCCTCTCTCCGCAGCGCTAAGCGCGTAATTATCAGCGCTGCAGCCCTCACCACCGCCTTTGGTATTGGGGCCGGCACTGCCGTTGCCCTGCCGGTTTCCCCAGACCTGCAGTCGCTTAGCCAGAGTGTTCGGGACCTCAAGCTGCCGGAGATCTCGACTCTGAATTCGGGCGACCTTGCCCCTGAGCTCTCTGAGGTACTGGATTCCTCTTCGGTGAAGCTGCCGGATTCGGTCGTCGCTCTGATTAATGAAAACTTCAAGTTCGCTGAAAACAACAAGCAGGTGGCGGACAAGGTCAAAACTCAGCTGCTGAACGCCATCGACAGCCTGCCGTTGCCAGCCGCACAGAAGGCCGAAGCCACCCGCGTTGTCAACGAGATTTTCGGTTTGCTGGGGGGCCAGGACGAGCCGTCGCAGCCTGAGCCGGCGCCTGCCCCTGCTCCACAGCCAGAGCAGAAGCCACGCCCTGAACCACGCCCAGAGCCAAACAACCCGTGCCCGCCGAGCGCCCGTGCATGCGTTGACCTGGCTAACCAGAAGACCTGGCTGCAGGAAAATGGCAACATCACCTACGGTCCGGTGCCAATGTCCTCCGGTATGCCAGGTTACGAAACCACCCGTGGCCACCTGAGCGTTACCCGCAAGGTCCGCGATGAGTGGTCCCGTCCTTACAACGGTCCGATGCCGTTCTCGGTGTACTTCACCAACGACGGCGAAGCTTTCCACGAGGGCTCTGTTAATCAGATGTCCCACGGCTGCATCCACCTGAACCACGATGATGCTGTGAAGTACTTCGATACCCTGCAGGTCGGCGACGGCGTCTACATCTGGTAGTTATCTGCGCTGATGCGTTGAAACGATGACCGGGTGACTGAGCCTGTTGAGGCATAGGCGCAGTCGCCCCGGCGGTGAAAAATGAGCTCGCCCCACTAGGTTCTTCCAGTTTGGAAGGCAGTGGGAGCGAGCTCGTTTTTGTTGGGTCACAGCTGCGGATTCAACAGATGGGGCATCTAGCAGCCGTCGATTACGGAGGGTTACAGGAGCCCCTGTCTACTCGTCAGGGCTCCTGTCCAAAAACCTACTCCACGAAGCTCATTGCGTAGCGAGCAATGGCCAGTTCCTCGTTGGTCGGTACCACGAAGACCTTGACCTTGGAGTCCTCCGCCGAAATCAGACGCGGGCCGTCATTCGGCTGGGAGTTGAGCTCGTCATCAATCTTGATACCGAAGTTCTCAAGCTCAGCCATCGAATCACGGCGGATACCGACGTGGTTCTCACCGACACCGGCGGTGAAGGTGATGGCATCGAGGCGACCGAGAATCAGCATGTAAGAGCCAATGTAGCGGCGCAGCTGGTGGACATACATCTGGTATGCAGCCCAAGCATCCGGGTCGTGGTCATCCATGCGCTCCTGCAGGACTCGGAAGTCATTGACACCAGAGACACCCTTCAGACCGGACTGGCGGTTGCACAGATTGTCGATCTCGTCGATGCTCATGCCGTTGCGGTAGAGGTGGAAGATGACGCCCGGGTCAATGTCACCGGTACGAGTGCCCATCATCAGACCAGCCAGCGGGGTCAGCCCCATCGAGGTATCCACCGCCTGGCCACCTCGGATAGCCGCACACGACGCACCATTACCCAGGTGCAGCGTAATCTGGTTGATTTCCTCTGCCGGCTTATTCAGAAGGTCCGGCACCTGCTTGGAAACAAACTCATGCGAGGTGCCGTGGAAGCCGTAACGACGGATATCAAACTTCGATGCGACCTCTGCGTTGAGCGGGTACAGAGCAGCAGCTGGCGGCATGGTGTGGAAGAAACCAGTGTCGAAGACGGCGACGTGAGGCACGTCCGGAAGCAGCTTGCGAGACTCTTCGATGCCTACGATATTGGCCGGGTTGTGCAGCGGCGCCAGCGGAATAAGGTCGCGGATCATGCCGACGATTTCGTCGGTAATCAGCTCCGGTCCAGAGAACAGGCGACCACCGTGAACGACGCGGTGACCGACGGCCGCAATATCCACCGACTCCGGACCAACACCGTGCTCATCCATCAGCTCGAACGCGCGGTCAAGACCACTGGCGTGGTCAGCGATAGGCTCGGTGATTTCAATCTTCTGTCCGGAGAACTTCAGATTAATAATGCCGTCTTCTTCACCAATGCGCTCCACCAGACCGGAGACATACGGCGGCTGCGTTGAGTCCTTCTCCGGATCTACCAGCTGAAACTTGATAGAGGAGGAACCGGAGTTCAAAACAAGTACGTGACGGGACATAATAATTAGTTTCCTCCAGCCTGAATAGCGGTAATTGCAACCGTGTTGATGATGTCCGGCACCGTGGCGCCACGGGAAAGGTCGTTGACCGGCTTGTTCAAGCCCTGCAGAATCGGGCCGATTGCCAATGCACCACCACAGCGCTGGGCAATCTTGTAACCGATGTTACCGGCGTCCAGATCCGGGAACACGAAAACAGTTGCCTTACCCGCAACGGAGGAATCCGGCATCTTCTTCGCAGCCACAGACGGGTCAATAGCAGCATCGAACTGCAGCGGACCATCGACAGCGAGCTCCGGAGCCAGCTCCTTGGCCTTGGCCAGACCCGCCTTCACACGGTCCACATCCTCACCTGTGCCGGATGCTCCAGTGGAGTAGCTCAGCATGGCGACGCGGGCGTCGATGCCGAAGGAAGCTGCAGTCTCGGCGGATACTACCGCGATTTCACCCAGCTGTTCCGGAGCAGGCTTCGGCAGCACCGCACAGTCCGCAAAACCCCACAGCGAGTTGTCCATAACCATGAGGAACAGTGACGACACCGTGGAAGCCGACGGCTTGGTCTTAATGATTTGCAAGGACGGACGAATGGTGTGCGCAGTTGTGTGGGCTGCACCGGACACCATGCCGTCGACAAGCCCATTGTGAATCATCATCGTCGCGAAGTAGGAGATGTCCTGCATCGTCTCACGGGCCTGCTCCAGCGTGACCCCCTTGGCCTTGCGCATCTCTGCGAACTGTTCCGCGAACTGCTCAACATATTCGGAGGTCTGCGGGTTCCAGAGATGGGCGGCGTCGATGTCAAAACCCAGTTCGGCGGCGCGTGCCTTCATCGCATCCGGGTCGCCGAGGATAGTGAGCTCACAGATGTCCTCGCGCAGGAGGTAATCAGCGGCTTCAAGAATGCGGTCATCGTCCCCCTCTGGCAGCACAATGTGGCGTTTATCAGCCTTGGCGCGCTGCAATAGCCACCACTGGAAACGCTGTGGAGTCATCACTGCGGTGACCTCGCGGCTTACGACCTTGCGCAGCCCCTCAGCATCGTCAACGGCAACAACGGGAACGTCGAGCTCGAGAGTCTTAGCAGCCTCAGCTGCCTCCTCCCCTGTAAGGACAACTGCGAGTACCTCGCTGTGACGCTGAGCTGCACTGCTGAGAGCCAAACGAACGCGAGCCTTTGCGGCCTCTGTGTGGCAGCCCTCGCCACCAGCGACAACGATGACACCGGCGCCGGCGACGGTGGCAATGCGGAAGTCAAAATCGAGGTTGCCGGAGCCGGTCAGAACAGCCGCTCCCTCGTTAGCAGCGCGGTCAGCCTCAACAGCACTGACGATGGTGTCAAGCGCGGATTCCGGATCCACAACAACCTGATCCACGGTGGCGCCGTGCGCCCCACCGACAGTGTGGAGGCAACGTGCCCCACCCAGTGCCTCAGACAATGCCGTAATGACATCTTGCAGATTGTCTGCGCGGTCCACTGAAGTAATCAGGACTGCGGAGTTGTTGGTGGACGCTTGGGCGTTCTTATCGCTCACCGACGTTCCTTTCTCGCACTGCGCTTAATCGTTGACTTATTTAAACGTTGACTTGGCTCGAGCCGTTGGACTGCCGGAGGCTCAAGACCATGCTGAGCTTCTAATCCTGCTGAATCTAATCCCGCTGAGTCCCAAATCATTATTTTCATCTTATTGTGAGTCACCTTACATCTCACGGCGGACTCAAACCTCTTTGGTTACCCCTGGTAGCCACACTTTTCCCCACAGTTTCCAACAATTTTCCCGCATAATCGCGGCTTTTATGCGGTTTTTCTAGTGAACTAGCCCAAATTCCCACATTAGACGTGACTAAGGTCACATTTAGTTTTGTATGCCTTCAAAAGCATCTCACCGATGATGTGATGCTCGCCTCTCGATTTTTCGTAAGTTATCGCTACGATTGGGGGCGCTACCATTGGGAATGTCGAATAAACCGATAGCTCACCAATAACTCCTTTCCCCACGAGGTCACCGCTGGCAGCTACTTATGCCGCGGCCTCGTGGCCGTCGTAAAGCATTAGAGAAAGAAGGACACACTTCATGAATCGCCCGCTCCGCGTTGCCGTAATTGGCTCTGGCCCGGCCGGTGTTTATGCTTCCGATGCACTGATGAAATCCAGTACTGACGTGGAAGTCGATCTGTTTGAAAAGATGCCGGCTCCATTCGGTCTAATCCGCTACGGCGTCGCCCCCGACCACCCACGCATCAAAGGCATCATCATGGCCTTGCACCGCGTGATGGAAAAGCCGGAGCTGCGCCTATTTTCCAACGTTGAGTTCGGCAAGGACATCACACTCGACGAATTAAAGGAGCATTACGACGCCGTCATCTTCGCCACCGGTGCCGTCGGCGACCGCGCACTGCCAACGCCGGGAGCGGACCTGCCGGAGCACTTCGGCGCAGGCGAGTTCGTGGGCTTCTACGACGGCAACCCACTGTTTGAGCGCACCTGGGACCTCTCGGCGGAGTCCGTGGCCGTCGTCGGAGTCGGCAACGTCGCGCTGGATGTCTCTCGAATCCTGGCGAAGACCGGCGAGGAACTGCACGTCACAGAGATTCCGGACAATGTCTACGAGGTTCTGAAGACCAATAAGGCCAAGGAAGTCCACGTCTTCGGTCGACGTGGCCCGGCACAGGCAAAGTTCACTCCGCTGGAACTCAAGGAACTGGACTACTCACCAAACGTCGAGGTCGTTGTCGATCCGCGCGATATTGACTACGACTCCGCGTCCGAGATTATGCGTCGCAACTCCAAGATCACTGACCAGGTCTGCACCATCCTGGAGAACTACGCCATCCGCGAACCAAAAAACGCACCGCACAAGCTCTACATTCACTTCTTCGAGTCGCCAGTGGAAATCCTCAGCGAGGAGGGCGCCGACGGCGAGCAGCATGTGGTCGGCTTGCGCACCCAGCGCATGGAATATGACGGCGCTGGCGGACTGCGGCCGACCGGCGAGGCTACCGACTGGAAGGTCGGCGCTGTCTACTCCGCCGTGGGCTACCGCTCTGATGCACTGCCGGGTATCCCGTTCGACAACGTGAAGAATGTCATTTCCAACGTCGGTGGTCGAGTCATCGAATCCGACAACACCGAGGATGAAGCAGCCGAGGCCATCACTGGCCTCTACACCACCGGTTGGGTTCGCCGCGGACCGGTCGGCCTGATTGGTAATACCAAGGGCGATGCCAACGAGGCCGTAGCCAATCTGCTGGCCGATGCCGCTGAGGGCAAGAAATTCAACCCGTCGAAGCCGGAGTTGTCCGCTGTCAACGAGCTGCTGGAGTCCAAGGGTATCGACTACCTGGACTGGGAAGGTTGGCACAAGCTCGATGCTGCCGAACGCACCGCCGGCGAGGCCGAGGGTCGCGAACGCAAGAAGTACGTCGAGTGGGATGAGATGGTCACCCACTCCAAGGGCGAGTAACGGCGAGTAACTAGGACGGATAAAAAGCGTCGGCTACGCCACTACCTTCACGTCCGTGTACGCGGCGCGCGAGTCCCAGCGGCAGCACACAATCGGCGCCAACAGCTCGGCCAATGGCTCACCAAAAGCCACCTGACCAGCACCGTCGGCAGCGCCTGCATCGATGACTCGATCCCACAATAGGCCCGGCGCGGTAAACAGCGGCACCACTACGAGTCCGCGTCCGCGCTTGGCCGCGCGCTCCTGCGCCGCGGCCACAGCATCGGCTCCCTTGGTTTTCTCAGGACCGACCACGAATGCCGCGCTCACATGTCCCGGCAGCATCCCGCCAAGGTTTGCCGCAAACTGGTGCACCGCCGCATTGGCATCCTCATCAGAGGAGCCGACCCCCATCACCAGCGCATCGACCGGCCAGGAAAAAGATGCATTCTCCGCCGCTTCGATGATTCGCTTTACGACGGCGCGCTTCGTGCCGTCGCCAAGCCCGAGTCCTTCAGCCACTGTGATGTCAACACCATGCCGATCGCAGAGTCGAACCTGCTCGGGAACGTCGACTCGCGAGTGGAACGCATCGGTGAACAGCAGCGGTACGGCCAGTGCCTGAGTCTCGCCGGCAGCGGCGAGCTCGGCACAGACGGTATCCAGTGAGGGCTCGTCGAGGTCCAGCCAGGCGAGGCGAATCTGAGAGGGCGCATCCAGACGGGTGAGCGGCATCTTCTCGCGCACGAGCGCGACCACGTCTTCGAGCACCGGTTTGGTCTCTGAGTGCCGAGAACCGTGCGCAAGCAGAATCAGTGCGGTCATCGATGGTCTCCTCAGGCTCGCTAGCTGTGCTTTCTGGTTTCTCTACCTGGCAGCTCTACTGGGCAGCGCCACGCACGAGGCCTGCGGTGAGGGTGTCACCGGTGCCCGGCTCGATGAGCAGGAACGCACCGACACGACCACCGACGCGGTAGACATCGACCGGCAGCGGCTGTGCGACCTCGACGGTGATCTCAGCGACGTCGTTGACTGCAAGCTGATCAGCTACACCGGTGGGCTCACCGGTTTCGATGTCGATGAGCGCATCGACGGAAGCGATACGACCACGCACCAGCGCGGCACCGTAGCGCACCTCTACGACGCGACCGACTGCCAACGGCTTGTCTGCAAGGTGGACGGCCACGGCGGAGAAACGGCGCACGTCTTCCGGGCGCGTGCCACTGATGAGGTCGCCACGGGCGAGGTCGAACTCGGCATCCAGGCTGATGGCCGCCGACTGGCCGGCCACGGCCTCAGTGACATCCTCAGCTGCCACAGTGATCTTCGTGACCGTAGCCTGACGGTTGGCGTCTACGGAGACAACATCGCCCACACGCACGCTACCTGCGGCGATACGGCCGGCGTAACCACGGTATTCAGTGGCGTGATCGCGAATGACATAGTCGATGGGCAGGCGCAGGTCAGCCTCGGCATCGGTTTCCAGGTCGGCACCGATGTTGAGGTTTTCCAGCAGCTCCAGCACGGTCGGACCCTCGTACCACGGAGTGTGCTCAGAAGAATCGACAATGTTGTCGCCGACCAGAGCCGACACTGGAACAACGAAGGTGTTCTGCAGACCCAGGCGCTCTGCTAGTGCTGCCACATCCGACTCAATCTTGCGGAAGGCCTCTTCGCTGTAGTCCAGCAAGTCAATCTTGTTGACAGCAAAGATTACGTGGCGAACGCCCAGCAGACCGGCCACCGTTGCGTGACGCTTGGTCTGCGTCACGACGCCGTTGCGCGCGTCGATAAGCAAAACGACGGCCTCGGCGGTGGACATACCAGTGATGGTGTTTCGGGTGTACTGCTCGTGACCAGGGCAGTCGGCGAGGATGAACGAGCGGACGTCGGTGGCGAAGTAGCGGTAGGCGACGTCGATGGTGATGCCCTGCTCGCGCTCGGCCCGCAGACCGTCGACCAGCAGCGACAGGTCAGGGTTTTCCTGACCGCGCGCCTGTGAGGAGGCGACGACGGCCTCGTACTGGTCAGCGAGGATGTTCTTCGTGTCGTGCAGCAGGCGACCGACGAAGGTGGACTTACCGTCGTCGACGGAGCCAGCGGTGCACAGGCGAAGAGTGCGACGAGCGCGAGTGGCGCGGTCAGCGGTAATCAGGGTAGCTGGGGAATTTGGCTGGCTCATCAGAAGTAACCTTCCTTCTTGCGGTCTTCCATGGAGGATTCGGACAACTTGTCATCTGCGCGGGTAGCGCCGCGCTCGGTGAGCTTGGATGTGCGAAGTTCCTCCATGACCTCCGCAATAGTGGTGGCAGTCGATTCGACAGCGCCGGTGCAGCTCATGTCACCGACAGTGCGGTAGCGGACAGTGCGAACCTCGAGGGTCTCGCCGTCGCGGGGGCCACCCCACTCGCCCGGCGCCAACCACATACCGCCGCGGTTGAACACCTCACGCTCGTGGGCGAAGTAGATGGGAGGCAGTTCGATGTCACGGGCTTCGATATAGGCCCAGACGTCGGCCTCGGTCCAGTTCGAGATCGGGAAAACGCGAACGTTCTCTCCGGCGGCGTGGCGACCGTTGTAGAGGCCCCACAGCTCAGGGCGCTGACGGCGTGGATCCCAACCGCCGAAGGAGTCGCGGACGGAGAACACGCGCTCCTTTGCGCGGGCCTTCTCCTCATCGCGGCGGGCGCCACCGAGAACGGCATCGTAACCGCGGTTGGCAATGGTCTCCACCAGCGGCACGGTCTGCAAGGGGTTGCGGGTGCCGTCGGCACGCTCGGTGAGCACGCCGCTGTCGATCCAGTCTTGGACCTTGGCTACGTGCAGCTTGATGCCCGGCTGAGCGGCAATCTTGTCGCGGAATTCAATAACTTCGGGGAAGTTGTGGCCGGTGTCGACGTGGAGCAGCTCCAGCGGGATACCCGCCGGTGCGAAGGCGCGCTTGGCCAGCTCGAGCACGACGACGGAATCCTTTCCGCCGGAGAAAAGTAGTGCCGGACGCTCGAACTGACCGGCGGTCTGGCGAATAATGTCGATGGCCTCGGCTTCCAGCTCGGCAAGCCGCGGGTCGAGGCGGTTTTGTACGGAAACGGTGGTTGAGCTAGTCATGGGGGTTCTTTCTGTTGGGGCTGTGTTGGCTGTTGTAACTGCGCTGTTTTAGCTGATATCGGTTATCGGCGGGCGGCTAGTGGCTGGCGGCAAGTAGCTGTCTGCTAGCCGCTCGAACTAGAGGTGCAATCCGCACTCAGTCTTCTCGGAGCCCGCCCAGCGACCCGAGCGCGGATCCGCGCCCTCTGCCACTCGCGCGGTGCATGTCGCGCAGCCAATCGACGGGAACCCCTGTTGCGTCAGCGGATGCACAATGAGGTCGTTGTCCTCGATGTACTGGGCAACATCCTCATCTGTCCAGGTGGCCAACGGGTTGAGCTTGATGCGACCAGTCTTGTCGATCTCCAGTACCGGCGTGTGTGCGCGGGTCGGCGCGTCGACGCGCTTCAGACCTGTGACCCAGCCCTCGTAGGGGCGCTTCACGGCAGACAGCGGCTCGACCTTCCGCAATGCGCAGCATCGCGTCGGGTCGGTCTTGTACAGATCGACGCCCTCTTCGGCGTCCTGCTCGGCGCGGGTGCGCTTCGGCTCAATCGACAGCAGTCGGTTGTCGTAACGCTGTGCGACCTGCTCTGCCACGTCGAGGGTCTCCGGGAAGTGGTAACCGGTATCCAGGAAAATCAGATCTGCCTCCGGCGCGTGCCGAGCAGCCAGTTCCGCCAACACTGTGTCCTGCATCGACAGGGTCACGGCCAGTGGCGTGTGCAGGTGCTCCGCACCCCATTCCAGTACTTCCCCAGCAGTGGCGGTCTCCAGCTTGGAGCCCCACTCCAGTGCGAGCTCAATCAGACGGCGAGCAGTTTCCGGGTTGTCCAGCGCGTCTTCACGCGCGAGCGCCTCCTGAGTCTTAATGACCTCAGCGGTTTTCAGTCCCGTGCTCATGACGCCACCTTTCTATCGATATGTCCGTGCAGTTTCACTGTGAATACCCGGCAGCATTCGCGACATTGCCAGGCGTAATCGGTTTCCAGGTCGGGCCACAGATCATCACCGCCGCAGTAAGGGCAATGCATCACCGCACCCCGGTTCGGATTGGGGTGTGCGCTTCGGCCACCGATCCCCAGTCGCGCTGGCGTCTCGTCTTTTTCGCTTAACGACGGCCCCTGCGGCCGAACCCCATTGGGAGATTCACTCACTTCAGGTCCTCCTCATCAGCACGGACAATCCACTCGCGGAACTGTTCACCCTCGTGGCGCTGCTCCTTGAAGTGATTGACGACGCGCTCGATGTAGTCACCCAGTTCTGCCGAGGTGACCTTGTGTCCGCGAACCTTGCGGCCGAAGTTGGCATCGAGCCCCAGCGAACCACCGAGGTGAACCTGGAAACCCTCGACACGGTTGCCCTCGTCGTCGGTGACAATCTGCCCCTTGAGTCCGATGTCGGCAATCTGCGTGCGGGCGCAGGCATTCGGGCAGCCATTGAGCGCAATGGTGATTGGGACGTCGAGGTCACCGAGGCGTTCCTCCAAGTCGCCCACCAAATCAATTGCGCGCTGGCGCGTGGTGACAAGTGCGAGCTTGCAGAACTCTAGGCCGGTGCAGGCCAGGATGCCCCGTCGGAAAGCTGAGGGCTTGGCAGACAGGCCAATTTCGTCGAGTTCTGCGAGCAGGGAGTCGACCTGGTCGTCGGCGACGTCGAGGAGAATGAGCTCCTTCATCACGGTGGTGCGGACGCGGGAAACACCGTGGCGCTCGGCGATGTCGGCGAGTTTGACCAGGTCAGAGCCCGGAACACGGCCAACAGCGGGCTTAACACCGACGTAGTTGAGACCGTCGGCCTGCTTGTGCACGCCGATGTGGTCACGGTCGCCCTCGAAAGGTTCGGGTGCGGGGCCGTCGATAAGCTTGCGGTTGAGGTAGTCGTCTTCGAGTACCTGGCGGAACTTCTCCGCGCCCCATTCGGCAACGAGGAACTTCAGACGCGCACGATTGCGCAGGCGACGGTAGCCGTAGTCCCGGAAGATGCGGCACACGCCCGCCCATACCTCGGGAACCTCGTCCTCTGGGATCCAGGCGCCGAGACGCTGGGCGAGCATCGGGTTGGTGGAGAGACCACCACCGACCCAAACGTCGAAACCGGGGCCGTGCTCTGGATGATTGACACCGACGAAGGCAACGTCCTGGACCTCGTGGGTGACATCGAGACGCGGGGAACCGGAAACTGCCGACTTAAACTTACGCGGTAGGTTGGAGAACTCGTCGCCGGAGAGGTACTCCTCCTTGATGCGGCGGATGGCGTTGGTGCCGTCGACAATTTCATCGGCCGCAACACCGGCAACCGGGCTGCCTAGAATAACGCGGGGAACGTCGCCGCAGCCAAAGTTGGTGTCGAGACCAACTCGCTCAAGGCGGTCCCAGATCTCCGGCATATCTTCGACGCGAATCCAGTGCAGCTGGACGTTCTGGCGGTCGGAGAAGTCCGCAGTGTCGCGGGCGAAGTCGCGGGAAATCTCGCCGATGGTGCGAATGCCCTCGGTGGTGGTCTGGCCACCGTCGAGGCGGACGCGGAGCATAAAGTACTTGTCCTGCAGCTCGGCGTTGGTCTTCACGCCGGTGTGCTCACCGCTAAGCCCCTGCTTGCGCTGGGTGTAGAGGCCAATCCACTTAAAGCGAGGCGCTAGGTCCTCCGCGGGGATGGAGTCAAACCCCTGCTTGGAGTAGATGTCGATAACACGCTGCTTAACGGCGATGCCAGCATCTTCTTTCTTAATGCGCTCGTCGTCGTTAAGTGGCTCGCGGCCGTCGATAAGCCACTGCCCCTGTGGCTTCGGTGCGCGCTTCTTACGTCGGGTAGCCGCTGCGGAAGCTGGACGCTCGGCGGTTTTCGTAGGAGAGCTCATGGGGAATCTACCGAATCACTTTCGTTTTGTTCTCGTTGACCGAATTAGTTTCTAATCTTTATAGACCGTTTGGTCTACGTTGCATTGCAGGCAACATTAGACCGACCAGTCTGGCTAGTGCAAGCCGGGACACGCTCGGATACCTAGCGGACCCCCGCTTCGCCCACGCGGACACCGTTTTTCGCACCCACTTTGACACCTTCAGAAGCATCCTCGGCCCCGACATCAACCGAAGCGGGTGATGGAGATCCAGAACTAGGCACATCAGCCGAGGAAGACTGAGAAGTCGGCTCAAGCTGGATCCGCTGACGCAAACCCGGAAGAGTGTCGTGCGAACGCGCCCACAGCACCAGCGCGACGACAACAAAAGCCCACACAAGCAGCACTGTCGCCAGCACGCCACCAGAAACCAGCGACGAAAACAGAGTGCGAATATTCAGCCCCACCAACACGCCGCCGATCGCAATCCCAAGCAGCCGCGGATTAATGCGCCCCACCAGGTACGCAGCCAAGGGTGCCGCAATCACACCACCGCACAACAAACCAATTACCGGTGCGGCATGCTGGGTGAATTCCTCCCGCAGCTTGGGCAAAAAGCCCAGTACAGCCGCCGAGGCAACGAGAAATTCCGCCGCAGAGACAGTACCGATAATCTTGCGCGGCTGGTCAGCCTCAGCGCCGAGCAAAGTTGAGGTGGTAACAGGCCCCCAACCACCGCCTCCAGTGGAATCAAGCAGGCCACCAAAGAGCCCCAACGGAGCGAGCTTCTTCGCCCCCCAGGCCTTCTTCTTGCGCTTAACATTGGCCAAAAAGGCGAAGCGGATTATCACCCACAGACCGAGGAAAAGCAAGATTGTCGAGGTCACAGGCGTCGCAGCATCACCGTCGAGATTCGCCAAAAAGGTCGCACCAATAAAGGCACCGATAGCACCCGGCACGCCAAGACTCAGCGCACGTCGCCAGTCGACATTGCCGAATCGCCAGTGTGAAATACCGGAGGCCAGTGTCGTACCCACCTCTGCTACGTGAACCACCGCCGACGCAGTGGCAGCACTACTACCAGCGACAATAAACAGCGAAGTAGCGGTGACACCGAAAGCCATCCCCAGAGTGCCGTCGACTAATTGCGCGCCAAGGCCGATTAGCACGAAGATTATGAGTTTTTCCATGACAAGCCCTTCCCCGCTTACCCAACCAGAGCCTGCCGTTGCCACGATGCCCGCACGACGAGCCCCTTTCAGAGCTCATTCAGCAGAAGCGATGCGCAGCAAAACCCTCTCAAGCCAAAGCAGTGATTCTTGCGGTGTTTTGTGTTTGCTTTTTGTAGACCAGTTTGTCTATATTCTGTTTCAGCAAGCATAGACCGATTGGTCTACGATAAGCAATCGCGACAAAGAAAACGTAGAAAAAGGATTCCACCCAATGACCAACGACCAGACTGCAGCCCAGAACACGGCCGCTTCCTCACTGCCCGATCTCGCCAACTCCACCACGCCGCTGCGTGTAGCCGTGGTTGGCTCGGGTCCGGCCGGTATCTACGCCTCCGACGCGCTGATGAAGTCCGGCCGCGATGTCGCCATCGACCTCTACGAGCGCCTTCCAGTGCCGTTCGGCCTCATCCGCTACGGTGTTGCGCCAGACCACCCGCGAATCAAGGGCATCATTAAGTCCCTCCACCGAGTGCTGGACAAGCCGCAGGTTCGACTACTGGGCAACGTGGACGTCGGCAAGCAGGTCAGCGTTGATGAACTGCGCCAGTTCTACGACGCCATCATCTTCGCCACTGGCGCGACCGGCGACCGTGATCTGAACATCCCGGGCTCGGACCTGCCGGAGCACTACGGCGCCGGTGAGTTCGTAGGTTTCTACGACTCCCACCCGGAGTTTGCTCGCGAATGGGACCTCTCTGCTGAGTCGGTCGCTGTGATCGGCGTCGGTAACGTGGGCCTCGACGTCGCCCGTATTCTCGCCAAGACTGCCGATGAGCTGCACGTCACCGAAATCGCCGACAACGTCTACGACGGCCTGGCAAAGAATGCCGCCCGCGAAGTCCATGTCTTTGGCCGTCGCGGTCCGGCTCAGGCAAAGTTCACTCCACTGGAGCTGAAGGAACTGGACCACTCTGACACCATTGAGGTTGTCGTGAATCCGGAGGACATCCAGTACGATGCCGCCTCCGAAACGTCCCGTCGCGAGTCCAAGATCACCGATCAGGTCTGTACGATTCTGGAAAACTACGCCATCCGCGAGCCAAAGGGCGCCCCGCACAAGCTCTTCATCCACTTCTTCGAGTCCCCGGTCGAAATCATCGGCGAGACCGGTGAAGATGGAGTACAGCACGTCAGCGCTATCCGCACCGAACGCACCGAACTCGACGGCGAGGGTGGCGTCCGCGGCACCGGCAAGTTCACCGAATGGCCGGTCGGTGCGGTCTACCGCGCAGTCGGCTACCGCTCCGACGCAGTCACCGGCGTACCGTTCGACACCGGCACGCACACCATCCCAGATGCCGGCGGCCGCGTGCTTGACGACATCGACGGCAACCACATCCAGGGCCTGTACACCACCGGCTGGATTCGCCGTGGCCCGGTCGGCCTAATCGGTAACACCAAGGGCGATGCCAACGAAGCTGTCGGCAACCTCATCGCCGACTGGGAGGCAGGTCGCCTGGCCGCACCTGCAAAGCCCACGCATAACGACGTCGACGAGTTCCTGGCCGACAAGGGCCTCCAGGTCACCACCTGGGAGGGCTGGCACGCACTCGACGCCGCCGAGCGTGCCGCGGGCGAAGCCGAAGGCCGCGAGCGCAAGAAGCTGGTCGAGTGGGCTGACATGGTTACGGCCTCCACGGTCGTCGCAAAGCAGCCAGATGCCGATGACGTGGCCGAAGCTGTGCACGAAGCTGTTGTGGAGACCGTCGCGAGCTAGCGCATCGGGTCTAACCGGACAGTTGATTATGCACGTCAGTCGATTTTCGGATTAGAGTTAATACATGGCTTATCATGCAGACTCATCCAACCTGGACGTCAAGGAAGTTCTGACCTGGGAAGGCTTCGGCGTCGCCTCCCGTGAACTGGCACAGCAGATTGTCGACTCGGACTTCGACCCGGAGATTATTATCGCCGTGGCCCGCGGTGGCCTGCTGCCAGCAGGCGCACTCAGCTACACCATGGGCGTCAAGCTCTCTGACGCCATCAACGTCGAGTTCTACACCGACGTGGCGGAGACCCTGCCGGATCCGGTTCTGCTGGAGCCGCTGCTGGACATCGAATCGATTTCCAACCGCCGCCTGCTGGTCGTCGACGATGTGGCTGACTCCGGTCGCACGCTGCATCTGGTGCTCGACCTGCTCAAGAAGCACGGCGCTGAAGTCCGTTCCGCTGTGCTCTACGGCAAGTCCCGCTCGGAGATTGCACCGGACTACGTCTGGAAGCACACCGATGACTGGATCGTCTTCCCCTGGTCGGCCGAGCCACCGGTACAGAAGTCCAAATAGCTCACGCGCTGCCGGAGGCGCACAAAAAAGTGCGCTGCAGCGTTCCTTTCCCAAGCAACACCAGCAGCGCACACTAGGTCGTCGAACTACCCCAGTTCGACGACCTTAATCTTTGATGCCGCCTCCGATGCACGCTCACGAGCAGCGTCGACAGAATCTGCGGTCGAAACAGCAACACCCATGCGGCGACGCGGACCGGCAAACGGCTTACCAAAGATACGAATGTCTGTCTCCGGAATAGCCATGGCCTCAGCCAGGCCGGTGTAGCCCGGCTGCTCGATGTCAGCACCGCCGTAGACGACAGCGGAGGCTCCCGGGGACACCAGCGTGACGTCGATAGGCAGCCCCAGCACGGCACGCGCGTGCAGCTCGAACTCGGAGAAGCGCTGGGTGCCCATGGTGACCATGCCGGTGTCATGCGGGCGCGGGCTGACCTCGGAGAACCACACCTCATCGCCTCGGACGAACAGCTCGACGCCGAAGATACCGCGGCCGCCCAGCGCGTTGGTGATGCGCGCGGCGACAGAGCGAGCATTGTCCAGGGCGTTTTCGCTCATGGCAGCCGGTTGCCAGGACTCAACGTAGTCACCATCCTGCTGACGGTGGCCGATGGGCTCACAGAACCACGTTGCCCCCTCGCCGGTCTCCGGATCAACGGAGCGCACGGTCAGCAGCGTAATCTCATAGTCGAAATCGACGAAGCCCTCCACGATGACGCGACCGGACTCGACGCGACCGCCACTCATGGCGTAATCCCACGCGGCCTGGACATCTTCCGGCGAACGCAGCGTGGACTGTCCCTTGCCCGAGGAACTCATGACCGGCTTGACCACGCATGGGAAGCCAATCTCATCAACAGCTGCGGTGAACTCATCAAAGCTGGAGGCGAAGTGATAGCGGGAAGTCGGCAGCCCGACCTCTTCCGCAGCCAGGCGGCGAATACCCTCTCGGTTCATGGTCAGCTGAGTCGCCCGTGTGGTCGGAATAACGGTGACATCCAGCGTCTCATCTTCCTCAACCTCTGCCAGCACCTCGGTTGCCAGGGCCTCAATCTCAGGGACGATGAAGTGGGGCTTGACCTGGAGAATCAGGTCCCGCAGTGCGCTGGGGTCCGACATATTCAACACGTAGGCGTGGTGAGCTACCTGGTGTGCCGGTGCATGCTCGTAGCGATCGGCAGCGTGCACCTCAACGCCAAGACGCTGGAAAGCAATGGTCACCTCCTTGCCGAGCTCGCCAGAGCCGAGCAGCAGCACTCGCGTTGCTCCCGGCTGGTACGGGGTTCCGGTGACTTCAGGGGTGAACATCGAGATAAATTCGCTTTCGTCTACGGCACATACGCTGCGCAACCAGCAGCTGTTAAATTGATTGCCTCCAGCATACGACAGCGAGCTGATTCACCGCGGCGGGCACGGGCGGGAACCTAGCGCGGGAACACCCGCTGAAACTCAGCCAGCGCCACCTCACGGTCAGCGGCCAGGACAACATTCGCCACCGCTCCGGCTGAATCCTCCACCACCTGGCCGCGGCGTGCTGGCTCATCTGCAAAGGTTCGCTTATCGACGCCCACGAGACGCATCTTCTCCACTTCCCCTGTCACCGCACCGACGGCCACCATCGCAGCGAAGAGGTCATGAACCTGCGCCTTGTAACCGACTCCAACTCCCTGGTGGAACTCAAAGTAGAACTTCAGCGAGCGGCGCAGAACACGCAGCAGCTCCGAGTTCATACCGGCATCTCGCCAGGATTCAATCTCAGTATCACTAATGGTGATGGTCTCGGTGACATTGAGCGGAACCAGCGTCGGCACCGGCGCGCCTGCGGCGGTGGCGATGCTGCGCACGGCATCCTCCGGGCGCTCGACGGCCACAGCGCCCGCGGTGCCGAAGACCTCGATGACCGCGGTGGGGTCAACCCAGAAGTTCCATTCCGCAAACTCGGTAACGTTACCGTGGTACTCCACAGCACCACCCATAATGGTCACGCCGTCGAGCTCCCGCATGAGTTCCGGGTACTTCTTCAAAGCGGCCACGTAGGTGGTCATAGGGCCAGTGATCAGCAGGTGCACCTTCTCCCCCGTCGACCGTGCCTGCTCGATGACCTGGCGCCACAGCGCCAGCGGATCCGCCGCTCCTGCGCGCCCCGGTTCGTAGATGACGGCCGGTGGCGCCAGGTTGTAGCCCAGCCCGTACGGGCCATGAGTCTCAGGCGTGGTGGTCAGCTCACGGTCAGCGGGCCCCTCGAAACCGCTGACGACCGGAACCTCCGGACAACCACAAAGATTCAGCATGTACTTGGTATTACGGGCAGACCATGCCGCAGTGGTGTTACCACCTGCGCAGGTCACACCCACCAGCTCGATCTCGCCTGCGGTATGCAACCCCGCGAGGTAGACGAGAGCAAGACTGTCATCGATACCCGTGTCAACGTCGGCAAGCACTTTCAAACGCGTCATAAGGTCAAGTGTGACACGAAACACGCTCGGCCCGCAGAGCTAAACATGGGCAAAACAGGGATACAGACGAGTTTCCGCTGGTGCTGGCCGGGTTTACTAGTTCGTCGACATCGCTGCATCACCCACCGGAGCAGGCTCCGGCAGCGGCATATTCAGCTCGGCCAAGACCTCGCGCAGTCGCGTCGGGTAGTCGGTGATGATGCCGTCGACACCAGCGGCAATCTGCTCGCGCATGGTCTCCTTTTCGTTCACCGTCCATGGCACCACCTTCATGCCGGCCTCATGCGCACGGGAGATTAGCTCCGGCGTGGCGACCGGGTGGTAGTCAGCATCCGACGGTGTCTTGCCGTAAGGAATGCTGTGCGTCGGCGAGAGCACCTGCACGCCGAGCTGCTTGGCGGCCTCGATGATGTCGCCATTGACCTCGTCGTAATTGACATCGCCGATCCAAGGAGAATCCTTCTTCCAGGTGGTTTCGTCCCACAGCATGACCAGCGGAATCTCCGGGTTCCGTTCCGCGACCAGCGGCAGCGAGCGCCAATCGAAGGATTGAATCATCACACGATCAGCCACACCCGCGCGGTCAATCTCGTCGAGAATCACATCGACGAACTCCTGCGGTTCTGCCGAGTCAGCGCGCTTTTCGCCCTCGATCTTGGTCTCAATGTTGAAGTGGATGTCCTGGTTGTCCTTAGTCAGCTCGAACAGCTCCGGCAGGGTCATCATCCTATTGCCCTTGATTGGCTCCGCATCCGGGAAGTCCTCGAGCTTCTTGTCACAGACCAGGGTTTGTACCTGCTCATAGGTGAGATCATGTACGAGCTTGCCGACGTACGGGTACTGCGGATCCCCCTCCGTCACTGGCTCGGTGTCCGAGCACTTATCGTCTTGGATCTCCGGATCGTGCCAGACCATAGGCACGCCATCCTTCGTCAGGACGATGTCCAGCTCCAACGTCGTAACGCCCAGCTCCAACGAGTTGATCATCGCCTGCTTGGACTCCTCCGTCCACTCACCGCGACCACCACGGTGCGACTGCAGATCAAAACCCTCCGGCAGCTTAGCCATCGCAGCCGGCCGCACATTCGCGGCCGCATTCAGCTCAGCGACCTGCTGCTTTTCAAAGGTCTTCTCTTCGCTCGACGTAGTGCTGACCGCGCTTGCGCTGCTTGACGACGATGCCGCGTCGTTGTCTGCATCATTGCTGCAGGCTGCAATAGGAGAAATAGCAAACGCGCCCATAGCGATGGCCGCGATTGCGCGGCGCGTGCCGTGGACGCGTGAATTCTGAGGCTGCTCGCTCTGCTTGGTCCGTTCGTCAAACATGGAGTCAGATGAGTTGCGAGAAGACATGGCCGGTGATTTTCCTCTTTGGGCGTAGTATTAGCGACTTCATAGCGACGGCATAGTACCGACAACACAGTGTCGACAAACTACCGTCGGAGGTTTACGGAACACAGAAATCTGGGTGAAAACTGTGTGGTGCGCCACTACTTTAAAACGGCCTGACAGCACTCGCATCTGGAGAGAGTGCGGGGTGAGCGTTTAATTTCCCTCTGCCTTTGGAATCTCGCCTTCTTGAGCGACCTCTGCCCCATCCCAGGAGTACGTAACGGGAGCGTTGTACTGGTCTTTAAAGGCGAAGGCACCGCCGTCTTCGATCATTTTATTGACATCGAAGAAATTAACGGTCACAGTTTTGCCATCGCCTTCGACCGAGTTGATTGTCTGCGGACCACCGGCGGTACCCACGTACTCGCCCTTATGAAACAGCAGCACTGCACCAGCGGTAGTTGAATGCGTAATTTCATTCTGTACTGCTGAGGCAAAGGTCAACTCGCTGGTGGTATCCCAGTTCGTATCGTCCGTGACTGTCCAACCGCTGCCATTGCCACCTTCCATTGAGTTCAGGTCGGCAACCGCTTCTTCGAAAGCCTCTTCCTGAGTTGGCGCAGAAGAACCCCCATCGGAGTCGTTGTCATCGACATCCGGATTGGGGGTATCTGCACTTTCACTGTCATCCTCGACAGTGGTGGTCGTAGTGATGGTCGTCGTTTCTTGATCTACCTGAGAAGCAGAGGTCGGTGCTGCGGTCTCATCAGTGGAGCAACCGGACAAAGCCACTACACCTGCGACCGCCGCGCTAACCAGCATCGACCCGCGACGAACTGAATGACCACTCATGGCTGGAACCTCTTCTGTTCTCTCAAGTTTTCTCAAGCACTGCGCTACGACGGAGCATTACTTTCTCATGTCCGACTCTGAATTGAGTTTACTTGGGAAAACTCAAGAGACCCCGGGAGTGTCCAAGAATTTTCGAAAGCTCTCGAAAATTCTCGGGAGTCCTTAGGAAGCAGGCTTCGCGCCGCCGGGAATCTTGCCCTCGTGGACGACGTGATCTCCGTTCCAGAAGAAGTGAACATTAGAGGTGAACTTGGCCGCATCAGCGTTCGGCGCACCTGCGGCCTCCTGGGCCTCCCAGTCGTGGTAGATGACCGAGATGTTCTTACCATCAGGGGTCGGCGTCACCTTGTTGATGTGCTGAGGCCGGTCAGAGTCCGTACCAATGAACTCACCCTTGTGGAACATCAACAGCACAGTGGAGGACTGAGCGTTTCCCTGCTTGGCCTGATCTGCGAGAGCAAAGCTCAAATCGCTACACGGGCTGAAGTTGGAGGTGCCAGTGTACTTCCACCCATCATGGTTGTTCGGACGCTCCCTGTTGACCTTATCCAGGGCCTCTTGGATTTCAGGTGCAGCCGGGTTCGGGGTACAGCGATCCGCCTTCGCGGGAGCTGGAGCCGGCGCCGGTGCTGGGGCCGGTTCCGCCTGAGCCGCAGGAGCTGCAACGGCTCCACCTACTGCGGAGAAAATCATCGCGCCGGAAAGTACGGCGGAACTTGCCAGTCGTTGTACTCGGTGTCCTGTGTTTTGCATGAAAACCACACGCCTTCTGTCGTTTGGACTTCTGTCGTTGGACCACGCGGTGAGGCCTACGATACAAAAATGACTCTGGGATGCCAGTGTCAACTGACAATTCCCAGAGCCTTCTCGTGGTTAGCAAATGTTCTTTTTTACAGCAGCCAGCGGTTTCGACACCGAAGATTTTTTATCTAACAGTTCGATAAAGTCGGGTCGAAAGCCGGACTATTTTCCGGCTAGTTCGCCACTGTCCCCAGACTAAGTGTCCAGCGCTAGTTGTCCAGCACATCGTGGACAACGATGGTCTGGTCACGACCCGGGCCAACACCGATGTAGGAAATGCGAGCGCCGGAGAGCTCCTCCAGGCGGTTCAGGTAATCCTTGGCCTTGTCCGGCAGCTCATCGAAGGTGCGGCAGCCAGTGATGTCTTCGTCCCACGCAGGCATGGTCTCGTAAATCGGGACAGCGTGGTGGAACTCCGACTGGGTGAGTGGCATTTCGTCGTGACGCACGCCATCAACGTCGTAAGCGACACAAATCGGAATCTCGCCGATACCAGTCAGGACATCCAGCTTGGTGATGAACAGATCCGTGAAACCGTTGACGCGCGCGGCGTAGCGAGCCAGCACCGAGTCGTACCAACCACAGCGGCGCTTACGGCCGGTGTTGACTCCGACCTCACCGCCGGTGGTCTGCAGGTACTCGCCCCACTTGTCGAACAGCTCCGTCGGGAACGGGCCAGCACCGACGCGGGTGGTGTAGGCCTTCATGATGCCCAGCACCGAAGTGATCTTCGTCGGGCCGATACCGGTGCCCACGCAGGCACCACCAGCGGTTGGGTTCGAGGAGGTCACGAACGGGTAGGTGCCGTGGTCGACATCGAGCATGGTGGCCTGGCCGCCCTCCATGAGGACGTGCTTGCCGGCGTCCAAAGCCTGATTGAGCTCAAACTCCGAGTCGATAATCATCGGGCGCAGACGATCGGCGAAGCCCATGAAGTAATCAAAGACCTCATCCGGATCGATGGCGCGGCGGTTGTACAGCTTGACCAGAATCTGGTTCTTCTGAGCCAGCGAAGACTCAATCTTCTGGCGCAGAATCGACTCATCCAGAATGTCCTGGACACGCAAGCCCGTACGGCCGACCTTGTCTGCGTACGTCGGGCCGATACCGCGGCCAGTAGTGCCGATAGCGCGCTTACCCAGGAAGCGCTCGGTCACGCGATCCAGTGTCTGGTGGTACGGAGCAACCATGTGGGCATTGCCCGAAACGCGCAGGCGGGACGCCTTTGCACCGCGAGCTTCGAGGCCATCAATCTCGTCGAAAAGCGCCTCGAGGTTGACCACACAGCCGTTACCGATAATCGGCACAGCGTTTTCCGACAGCACACCCGCCGGAAGCAGCTTCAGCTCGTACTTCTCACCGCCAACGACAACGGTGTGGCCGGCGTTGTTGCCACCGTTGGGCTTGACGACGTAGTCGACGCGGCCACCGAGAATATCGGTTGCTTTGCCCTTGCCCTCGTCGCCCCACTGGGCACCGACGATAATGATTGCGGCCATAGTCCTACTTCAACTCCTGGGATTGCAGACGACGCATTAGAGTGTAGTCCTATGCGTATTGTTGTGCTGCAGTGTGGCCCCGATGTACCCGCGTTTTCCCAATTGCTCCGCCAATCATGGTCTACATCAGCACCGTCCACACCATCAGCACCAGCTACTCCGGCACCACCCGCCTATGCGCTTCACGACGTCGCGATGATCCCCACCCGCAAGGAGCTGGCTTTCATCGACGACCTGGCCAAGGACGTACTGCCTGTCGATACAGCTCCGACGCCGGAGGAAATCTCCAAGCAGAAGAAAGTCGACCACTTAGGCGCTCCTCAACCCGCTCCGCAAAAGCCGAGCGAGCCGTTACGAATTGTGGTCGTTGGCACCGACGCGGCATTGGCTGCCGTGGCAACCTACCTGATGCGCAAGAACCTCCTGTGGATTGAAGTGGCACATGTCCCCACCGCGCCCTCGACCGCGGCCAAAAACTGGGGCATCGAAGGAGGGGAAGGGCTCGATGCGGCGGCCGCGCTCACACGCCCGACGACGCCAGTGCCGCTGATCCGCGATGACACCGGCCACGCAATTGTTGGTTACGCCCTACTGACAGAGCCGGGAATTACCGGAGTGTCCTCAGCAAACGGGTTTACTGGCGAGGTCTATGTCGACGAGCATCAGATGTTCTCCGGCACATCCACCGGCCTACAGATTCGACCTACCCCCGATGCCCCGGGCATCGTTGCGGCCGAAGTTCCGGCGCCGGATGCGGAAATCGGTAACGAGGATGGAGTCGGCAAAGGCCTGCTGAGCCGACTCGGATTGGGGCGCGGTGGCCGTCGTAAAGCGAAAGAAGCCCCGGCCCGCGAGCTACACCGTCCGATGACGGGTCGGGCAGTTCAAGTTGGTGGCCTGGGCTTCCGATATGTGCGCGATGGAGTCGAGTCTCGAAAGCCGCGAGAGAAGACAACTATGTACCGACACCTTCGCGACTTGCAGATTGTGCGCTAACTGCGTCGGGCAATAGCCACGGTCTGCCCATGAGAAAGTGGCTTGCGCGAAAGCGGCCTGCGCGAAAGTTCGAGTACAGATAACATTTGGGTGTTAAAGCCACTGCCCGCCACTGCCTCGATAGGACAGCATCATGACTGACAACACCCCACGGCTACGCGCTGGCGACCAAGCCCGCCACACTGCGCTGGAACGCTTGGAATGGGCATTCCGCGATGGCCAGATTGACTTTGCGGAATTGCAGGAGCGCACCGAGAAAGCCCAAAAGGCGACGTACATCGATGAGTTGCCCGCATTGACACAAGACTTGTCGCTGCCCGCGAACCTGGCCGAGCCGACTCCACATGCGCACCCAAACCCTAACCTGCGCCCGAACCTACACAGCGTCCCGGACGAGCACCATTCAGTGGCACCAAATGCAGCCAGCAATCATCAGCCAGCTCGGATTGATAGCTCCGCTGCGGCAACTGGTTCGAAGCTCTCCATCGGCATCTTTGGCGGCACCGACAAGAGAGGCCCTTGGACGTGCGCTCCCACGCACACCACGGTAGCGGCCTTCGGCGGGACTGGCTTGGATTTCCGCGAGGCCATCCTGACCGCGGAAACCACTGTCGTCAACATTGGCTGCGCCTTCGGTGGAGTCGACGTCATTGTCCCCGACCACTACCAAGTTGATGTCGACGTGCTGCCCATCTTCGGCGGCACGGATGTTACTGGAAAGCCGGGACGTCACCTTCCAGCTCCTGGCGCCGGACAGGCTCCGAAGATTATTGTGCGCGGCTTCGTCGCTTTCGGTGGCGTCGAGGTCAAGCGCGTACCGCACTAGAGCACGCTGCAGTAGCACGTGGGCAGTAGCATGTGCGCCGGAGCACGTGGGAAGTAACCGCCTGGCGCCTAGCTGTGATGTCCAGGGACGTTGTTCTGGCCCCCGCCCGTAATGACACCGTGCCGATTCAAGAAGTATCTGTCCAGACCGCTTGCCATTGAAGGCATGTTAGAGTTTGGGGCATGTCGAGT
>NZ_KV809089.1:0-27640 GCF_001812455.1 Corynebacterium sp. HMSC076C10 | reverse complement strand
ATAAACTCACACAGTTTCACATTTGCAGCCCATGTCCGTATTCACATGCGAAGCCCGTAGCCACACGTGCAGCCCATAATTTTTGGGGTTGCCAGTTTTGGGGCTAGGTAGCAACTAGGTAGCAAAAAGGGTTAGAAGAAAAAAGGCACGTACCCCACGGTACGTGCCTTTTCAGCCGGTCGGACTCAGACAGCCTAGATAACCTGGTTCTTACCAACGGCCACAACGCCGCCAGCGCTGACCTTGAAGCGCTCTGCGTCCTTCTCCGGATCGACACCGATAATGGCGCCGTCGGAAACTACAACGTTCTTGTCCAAAATCGCGTGGCGAACCACTGCTCCGCGGCCGACGCGAACGCCTGGGAAGAGAACCGAGCCCTCCACCGTCGCGCCATCCTCGACCACAACGTTGGTGCTAATAACCGAGTTGCGGACCGTACCACCGGAGACAATCGAACCGGCACCGACCATCGACGCCTGAGCAATACCGCCCTGAACGAACTTGGCCGGAGGCAGGTTCTCCTCCGAGAAGGTGTGGATTGGCCACTTCTTGTTGTAGAGGTTAAACACCGGGTGGACGGAAATCAGGTCCATGTTGGCCTCGTAGAAGGCATCGATGGTACCGACATCACGCCAGTAGCCCTTGTCACGTTCGGTCTCACCCGGAACGTAGCTATCCTTGAAGTCCCAGACGAAAGCTTCGCCCTCCTCTACCAGCATCGGAATGATGTTTCCGCCCATGTCATGGTCGGAGTTTTCATCTTCCGAGTCACGCTTAATAGCGTCGATAAGCGCGGAGGTAGTGAAAATGTAGTTACCCATCGACGCGAACGTCGAGTTCGGGTCATCCGGGGTGCCGGGCGGATCAGCCGGCTTCTCCAGGAACTCGGTGATTCGGTTGTTGTCATCGGCATCGATGACACCGAATGCGCTGGCCTCAGAACGCGGGACGCGGATACCAGCGACCGTCACGCCAGCGCCAGACTCGATGTGGGCCTCCAGCATCTGCTGCGGATCCATGCGATAGACGTGGTCGGCACCGAAGACGATGACGTACTCCGGATCCTCGTCATAAACCAAGTTCAGCGACTGCAGGATCGCGTCCGCCGAACCGGTGAACCAGCGCTTGCCCAGACGCTGCTGTGCCGGCACCGGGGTGACGTACTGGCCGGTGATGCCGGACAGCTGCCACGCCTGCGAAATGTGACGGTCGAGCGAGTGGGACTTGTACTGGGTCAGCACACAGATCTTCAAAAAACCTGCGTTGACCAGGTTCGACAGCACGAAGTCGATAAGCCGATAGCTACCGCCGAAAGGCACGGCGGGCTTAGCGCGGTCTTCCGTCAGCGGGAAGAGACGCTTGCCTTCGCCACCGGCAAGGACAATGGACAAAACATGTGGTTGACTCCTCACACCAACCAACCTATATGCGATTTACGTTCCTCGCCGCCAGTCTCCCCTCCCCGCTACCCACACCCAGGCATATCAAGCGACGGAAATTGTCAAATCTGGTTACGCTGGAACTATGCGTGTTGCCATGATGACCAAGGAATACCCTCCGGAGATTTACGGCGGAGCAGGTGTTCACGTAACTGAACTGACTCGTTTCATGCGCGGCCTCGACGGCGTTGACGTCGATGTGCACTGCATGGGTGCTCCTCGCGATGAGGCGGATGTATATGTCCACGGCGTTGACCCGGAGCTGAAGGATGCCAACGCCTCGATTAAGACGCTGTCCACGGGGTTGCGCATGGCAAATGCCGCCGCGGCAACCGACATTGATGTCGTCCACTCTCACACGTGGTACTCAGGCCTGGGCGGTCACCTCACTGGTCTGCTCAAGGGCATTCCGCATGTGGCCACCGCGCACTCACTGGAGCCGCACCGTCCGTGGAAGCGCGAGCAGCTCGGCGGCGGTTACGACGTTTCCAGCTGGTCCGAGCGCAATGCTATGGAGTACGCAGACGCTGTCATTGCTGTTTCCGCGCGCATGAAGGACGCCATCCTGGATGCCTACCCGCGTATCTCCCCCGACAAGGTCCACGTTGTCCTGAACGGTATCGACACCGAGCTGTGGTACCCGCGCCCGACGTGGGAAGAGTCCAAGGAACAGAACGGCTGGTCTGTCCTGGAGGAGCTCGGCGTTGACCCGTCTCGCCCGATGGTCGCGTTCGTCGGCCGCATCACCCGTCAGAAGGGTGTCGCTCATTTGGTCAAGGCCGCATCGCTTTTCGACGACGGTGTGCAGCTCGTTCTGTGCGCCGGCGCTCCGGACACCCCGGAAATCGCGAAGGAGACTGAGCAGCTCGTCCATGACCTCCAGGAGAAGCGCGATGGCATTTTCTGGGTGCAGGACATGCTGCCGAAGGAGAAGATCCAGGAGATCCTGACAGCCGCGGATTCGTTCGTCTGCCCGTCCATTTACGAGCCGCTGGGCATCGTTAACCTTGAGGCTATGGCCTGTGGCACCGCCGTTGTCGCCTCTGATGTCGGCGGCATTCCGGAGGTTGTCGTCGATGGCGAAACCGGCACTTTGGTTCACTACGACGAGTCTGATCCGGAGGGCTTCGAGCGTGGAATCGCTGCCGCGGTTAACAACATGGTCGCCGACCGCGACCGCGCTACCAAGATTGGCCAGGCGGGTAAGAAGCGTGCTGAAGATGTGTTTAGCTGGGAGAATATCGCTGAGCAGACCGTTGAGGTCTATAAGTCTTTGATGTAGCTGGCTGTCTGCAAGACGCCACGGCTGCGCGGTGGACGGAGTCTCCTCATAAGGCCCATCGCTTCCGAAGCGGAAGCGGTGGGCCTTTCTTAGCCTTTTTACTAACCCCGTTCAGGACATTTACTTATGCCCTTGCCCACTTTTCTAAACCTAATTTGAGTTTTGGCTGAATTTATCATTACTGGTCAATAGCATACTGAGTATGAGATTCACTAAGAAGGTGGCAGCAGCTGGTGCCGCCATTGCCATAGCGCTAGCGGGTGCAGTACCGCATCAGGCGCTCGCTACAGAAGTAGCCCCATCCCCTAGTACCGCTACCATCACCGAGCGTGGTCCCCTTGGACAGTCCGGTCGCTGGTTTACCGACGGTGACGGCCGTGCATTCCTCACTCAGGGGTCGAACATCGTCTACAAGCACGATCCTTACACCCCAGAGGCCGGAGGCTTTAACGAGGACGATGCTGACTGGCTCGTGCAGCAGGGCTTCGACTCCATGCGAGTCGGCATTATCTGGAAAGCAGTAGAGCCAAAGCCCGGCGAGTACAACGACGAATACCTGGATTCCATTGCCCGCACTATCTCCATGCTCACTGAGCGTGGAATCGCGGTCTTGGTCGATGCCCACCAGGACATGTACAACGAGAAGTTCGAAGGCGAATTTGCCCCGGATTGGGCTGTCATTGACGACGGCGTTCCCAGCCTCTTGAAGGTTGGCTTCCCCGCTAACCAGGCCCTCAATATCGGCCTCATTAGGGCATACGACAACTTCCTGAATAACCGCGAAGGGCCAGGCGGCGTTGGGTTGCAGGAGCGTTACGCAGCCATGTGGGGCCATGTCGCCAAACGCCTTGGCGACATGCCGGGACTGATGGGCTACGACATCATAAATGAACCGTGGCCAGGCTCGGCATACCCACTGTGCTACCTGGCTCTCGGCGACTGCGGCCCGGCTAAGGAAAAGCTCGATGAACTGCACCAGAAGGCTGCCCATCAGATCACCGACAAGGACCAGGACGCTATTGTCCACTACGAGCCCTACTCCATGTGGAACACCGGATTGAACACCAATCCGGCGGCCCCGGAGGTTCCTGAAACCGCTGGTACGGCCCTCAGCTGGCATGTCTACTGCACCACGAATGCCCTGTTCAACACCTACACGGGCTGTGACTTCTTCGATGGTCGTACCTTCGACAATGCGGAAATTGTCTCATCCGACAACGGCTCGGCCACACTGCTGTCCGAGTTCGGTGCGACCGACGATGCCGATACCCTCAATGGCGTAATTTCGCTTGCCCGCCGCCACATGGTCGGCTGGCAGTACTGGTCCTACTGCGGATGCAACGACCCGACGACGCAGAACCAGAAGGAACAGGGCATGGTCTTCGACCCTACTGTTCCAGGACCTGTAGGTGCCGATGCCTTCAACCGCGACAAGATGACCATCCTCGCCGCTCCACACCTGCGAGCGGTCGCAGGCACCCCGCAAGCTACCGATTGGAACCGTGACACCCGTGTCTACCAGGCCAGCTGGAACAATAACCGCGTCGACGGCACCGGAGTTTTCGCACCTGGTTCCACCAGCGAGCTCGTTGTGCCCTCGATCAACTTCCCGAATGGGTTCACAGTGAATGTCGAAGGCGGTCACGCCACTGTCGCTGCCGATGGCCAGACCGTTCATATCGTCTCCACTGCTGACCAAGTGACAGTCACCATCCAGCCGAAGTAGAACCAACCGCTCGATTCACCAAATCGCGCCCTGTGGATTTTTCCGCAGGGCGTTTTTCTTGCCACGATTTCCTTACCCACAAGCCGATCGGACATCTAACAGACGACCCGCCCCAGCTTGGGCTACAAATATCGCGAATATAATGGCTTCCATGACCACTCACGAGAATTTTCCAACGGTCCGACACACAATTTTCCAAAACTCACTGATGTCCGCACTGCTCGATGGCATCTACAACGGCGAGATGACCATTGGCGAAATCCTTGGTCATGGAAACTTCGGCATCGGTACCTTCGACGGCCTCGATGGCGAAATGGTAATCCTCGACGGGGTCTGCTGGCAGGTGCGTCACGACGGCTCCGCAACCCGGGCCACCATGGATCAGCGCAGCCCCTACACGGTGGTGACCAACTTCGTCCCGCACACGGTGATGGATGCGCCGGAAAACCTGACTCGCAAGGAAATTAGCCCCATCATCGATTCCCTGGTGCCGAGCCAAAACTTTATGTACGCACTGCGGATTACCGGCGAATTTGAGTGGGTGAAGACTCGAACCGTCGTAAAGCAGGAAAAGCCGTACCAGAAGATGGTTGATGCGACGGAAGAAGACGCCTCGGTTGATTTTGAGAACCTGCAGGGCACGATTGCGGGCTTCCGCACGCCGGTCTATGAGAAGGGAATTTCGGTGCCCGGCTGTCACGTGCACTTCCTCGCGGAAGGCGGCACCGGCGGCGGGCATGTGCTGGACTTTAAGCTGCGCTCGGGCACTATCGAACTGTGCCCGGGCACTGACCTGCAGCTTCGCCTTCCGCTAACGGCGGAATTCTCGGATGCTGACCTGGATCCGGAAGACCTGGATGAGCAGATTCACAAAACCGAGGTCAAGGAGTAAACGCTAGTCTCCCGGGCGGCCAAGACGAGTGACGTAGGCACGGGCGGTGACGTGCATCTCTGCAGGTAGCGCCGCAATGCGTTCCTGCAGCACCTCCGGGTGAATATGGCGTGCCGACGGGCTCATACCGATCTGCGCGGCGATTGCACCCTGGTTGAGGTTCATACCGAACTCCACCAGCTCCGGGTCGCCAACAGGCACGAGGTGCCCCTCTGCCTGGGAAATCATGCGCTCGACCTTGCCGCGCTCGACATCAATGATGCCCAGTGGCTCACGAAGCTCACCCAAGTGACCAGTGGTGGCAGTCAGAACCACAACCTGGCCGCCCGGCTTGAGCACGCGAGCGAACTCCTCCGCGTTGCGAGGTGCGAAGACGACTGTAAGCGCATCGATGGAGCCATCACGCAGCGGCAGACGCGCCCACGCATCGGCTACAACGGCGCCGAGGCGCGGGTGGCTCTTGGCCAGGTGCTTGGCGGCCGGCACAGACACATCAATGCCTACGCCACGGGAATTGGGAATGCTGTCCAGCGTGTGTGCGAGGTAGTAACCAGTGCCCGCACCGACTTCGCAGATGACTGGGCTGGCGGCCTCGGACACGTTGGCGTCGTCAAGCACGTCCTGGACGTTGCCTGTAACTGCCTCAACGAATGGAGCATAGTGGCCACCAGAGAGGAACTCCTCGCGGGCGGTAATCATCTTGGCGTCATCGCCGGTGTAGCGCAGACCAGCCCCTCCGGCGAGCGTAACGTAACCCTGGCGGGCGACATCATAGCTATGTCCGGATTCGGACTTCAGAGTCATTCGTTCGGCATCACCAAACTTCAAATCAGTGCCATCGATGGGGTCAGCAAGCACATCAATGATGTCAGCTAGCACGTCGGTCACTCCTCAAACTGAGCTAGAAAAATAATTTTCACTATCTTAGCCCGTGACGAGCTCAGCCAAGTAACTCCAATGCGAGTTACTGACTACGTTTATGACAAAAATTGCCCGAAAACTGGCTTGAAAGTGTCATAAACTCGCACAGTTTCACATTTGCAGCCCGTACTTTTTGTTCATAAACCCTCATTCGAGCCGTTATCACCTGAAAAAGAAAAGGCGACCTACACCACCTGTATAGGTCGCCGCTGGGTTAAAACCGGACAGGCTCGCCCCTACCCGGCCACTACCCCACTACTCTGCTACTCCACTACTGCTACAAGCTCTGCACCGAGCTCCTTGGCTTCCTCCGGGGACAGTTCCACCACCAGGCGCCCACCACCATCTGCGGGGACGCGCATTACAATCTTCTTGCCCTCTTTAACTGCCTCCAGCGGACCATCACCGGTACGCGGCTTCATTGCTGCCATGTGAACTCCTTCGTTCTAAGACAATGTCGATGCAGGAGACGACCAGTTACCCCAGCTCGGCTGTGGTAGCCAGGAGATTGACAATCCCGGTTCAAGACCTCGGTCTAAGACCCCGGCTCAAGATCCCGGTTTAGAATCCCTGTCGGCATTTTCGACTACTTCTCTTCATCATAGTCCTTTGTTTCACGCAGCGGCATGGGTGAAGCGCCTCAAACTACGCCCCTTACACCAGCCCACGCACCGGATGCAGTGGTGCAAAATCACCGGAAATAGCCAGAGTCATACGGCAGACATCAAGAGTTTCGGACACCTGATGCGAACGGAACACCGCAACGCCGGCAGCTGCTGCATGGGCGGTCGCAGCCAAGGTGCCGGGCACACGCTGCTCGACCGGGCGGTCCAAAGTCTCACCGACGAAGTCCTTATTCGACAGCGCCATGAGCACCGGCCAGCCTGTAGCCACGAGCTCATTGCAGCGCCGCAGAAGCTCGAGGCCGTGGTAGGTGTTCTTGCCAAAGTCGTGGGTGGGATCGATGAGGATGCGGTCCTCCGGCACGCCAGCGTCCACTGCCCTCTGGGCGAGTTTGCCGGTTTCTGAGATGACATCGTCCACGACGTCGTCGTAACGCACGCGAATCGGATTGGTGCGTGGCAGTGCCCCACCTGTGTGCGAGCAGACGTAACCCATCCCGTGGGAACCCGCGACTTCCAGCAGCTCCGGGTCATGGCCTGCCCAAGTGTCGTTGATGAGGTTGGCGCCAGCTTTGATGGCGGCTTCCCCGACTTCGGCGCGCCAGGTGTCGACGCTAATGTGCAGGTCAGGATAGCGCTCGCGGACCTTCGCGATGGTCGGCACCACGCGCTCGATTTCCTCGGCAACAGTTACTTCTGCACCGATACCGGCCTTGACGCCGCCGATGTCGACAATGCCCGCGCCTGCCGCAACAACTTCGTCGACGCGAGCAAGCGCAGCCTCCTCCGCAGCCGTCGCGCCACGGTCATAGAAGGAATCCGGGGTGCGATTGACGATGGCCATCACCGTCGGCACCGCGGAGTCCTGATAAAAACTCCGCACAGCGTCCTACCTTTCGCTGAAGCGACGGACTCGGCGGAGCTTTTCGGAAACGTCAGAGGTCGGCTCACACTCTTCCAACAGCTTTTCGTGCGCGGCCTCGATGTACTCGACCGCTTCGTCAATGGAGTCGGTGACCAGGAAAAGGTCCATATCAGTCGGAGAAATCAGCTCCATGGCCACTAGTTTCTCACGCATCCAATCAACCAGCCCCGACCAGAACTCAGTGCCGAGCAGCACGATTGGGTGATTTTCCACCTTCTCGGTCTGAACCATCACCAGTGACTCAAAGAGTTCATCGAGAGTGCCGAAACCGCCCGGCAGGCAAATAAACGCCTGCGAGTACTTCAGGAACATGGTCTTCCGCACGAAGAAGTAGCGGAAGTTCATGCCCAGGTCGACCCAGTCATTCAAGTGCTGCTCGTGCGGCAGCTCAATGCCCAACCCAATGGACAGGCCGTCGGCGTCGTAGCAGCCGCGGTTGGCGGCTTCCATGATGCCCGGGCCGCCACCGGTGATGGTCGCGTAACCCGCCTCCGCCAGCGCCTTGCCCAGGTCGAAGCCCCACTGGTAGTAAGGGCTATCCTCTGGCAGACGTGCCGAACCATATACCGTCACCGCCGGCGGAATCTCCGCCAACGCACCAAAGCCGTCAACGAACTCCGACTGAATGCGCAGCACACGCCAGGTATCGTTGTGCAGCCAGTCCGTGTTCGGATTGTGTGACAACAGCCTGCGGTCGGTCGTAGACGCCTGCGGTTCGCCCGCCTGTCGAATCGCGATTGGGCCGCGGAGTGCACGGCGCTTAGCTGGGGACGGAGTACGTACAGGTTTCATAACCTCACAATGTATGCCAGCAATGACATACGCGCACCCGCTCGGCGAGGGTGGGGTGTGATTCTAGGCTCACTCAGCCACCGGCGCGGTGGTCAAGTACCGCCGCACATCCTCCCACAGTGCCGTTATGCACTCGACCGGAATCTGCTCATCCTTCTTGTGGCAGTACGCCGGGTCACCCGGGCCAAAGTTCACCGCAGGAATGCCGAGCGCCGAAAAACGCGCCACATCGGTCCACCCAAACTTGGGCTTTACGACGTCGCCTGCGACCGCAACCAACTCCTTCGCAGCCGCCGCATGCAGTCCAGGCAGCGCCCCAGGGCTCACATCCTCGACATCGACGGTGAGGTCCTCGGGCGCGAACTCGTCGAGTCCAAGCACCTCTCGGAAGTGCGCCATGGCCTCATCGGCGCTGCGGTTGGGCGCGAATCGGAAGTTGACTCGCAGCACCGCCTCGTCGGGAAGCGTATTGGTAGCAACCCCGGCCTCCAGCCAGACGACGTTGAGCCCTTCGCGGTAGGCCAACCCGTCGATGTCCACAGTCTGCGGCTCATAGGCGGCAATCCTCGACAGCACCGGCGCTAACTTGTGCACGGCATTGTCGCCGAGCCACGCCCGAGCCGAGTGCGCACGTGTGCCGTGAGCGGTCAAACGCAGGCGAATAGAGCCCTGACAACCGGCTTCGATGACATTGCCGCTGGGCTCGCCCAGCAGAGCGACATCGCCAGTCAGGAGCTCCGGATGCGACTCACTCAAGTGTCGCAACCCGTTGAACTCCGCGGCGATTTCTTCGCATTCGTACATGATGAGTGTCAGGTCGCGCTGCAACTCCTGGCTTGCCGCCAGCGTCGCAAAAGCATGCAGGTAGACCGCGTCACCGCTTTTCATATCCACAGTTCCGCACCCAAAGAGTGTGTCTCGCCCCTGCGCGTCTACCCCACGCGTCGAGGGCACATTGTCCGCAGTTGGCACCGTATCCAGGTGCCCTGCCAAAATCACGCGCTGCGGTAACCCCCGATGGGTCCGCGCAATCACGTTGTTGTCAATGCGCAGGACCTCAATCGACTCATCTGCCTGCGCGATCTCACGCAATGCAGCCTCGACGGCATCCGCAATCGCGGTCTCATTGTGGGACACCGATTCGATGTCCACCAGTGCCGCCGTGAGGTCTACAGGATCTTGGAGCAGATTTAACTTCGATTTCACATCAATTAAGCGTACAAACCATTGTGCGCCAGCGAAACCAGAATTTTGTGATGAATATGCGCCGCACGACCATTGATCGCATCCCCATTGGCGGGCGCGCCACCGCCGAGGAACAGCGCCAGCTCATGTGGTTCGGCGGAGGTCACACCAATTCTCCCCTCCGCCGGGCGCTTGAGCCCATCAGCCACCTCAAAGACCAGGGTTTTCGCTCCTTCCGGAAGAGTTTGGGCAATGATTGCCTCCGGAGTTTCGCTTGCCGACGACCCCGGCGCCCGCTCCTCCCCCGCAGAATCGGTCGCCTCTCCGTTTCCGCCTTCCTCCTCGACAACGCCCGCGCCGGGACCATAGACCACAGCCACGCGGGAGCCATAGACCGCAATCACCGGACGCAGCTCATTCGTACTGACAATCACCGTAGAACCGGCCAGCGGCTTACAGACGGCCGCAACAATCTTGGCCGTTGCATGTGGCAGCTGCACTGGAGTGGGATCGATGTCTCGTCGATAAGCAGGACGAAGCGTTTCGGCGACATCGCCCAGCTCGTCGCGCTCCCACATCGGCAGGGCATCGATGCGTGCCTGCTGATCGCGGTTCTTGCGCTCCAGCAAAAGGCGGGCAATCATGCCACCGCCGAGCCCCACCGCGATGGCAACTGCGATAACCAGCACAAGACGGTTCGGCGCGATGAACGCAACCACTGCGGCAATAGCCACACCGACTGCGCCAATTGGCATTGCTCGCGGCGGCAAAACGAAACCAAAGAAGCTGGCTACGGCGAGAATCCAAGCACTCAGCAGTGCGAATCCGACATAGAAGACCACCGGCAGGGCCAGGACGAAGCCGAGTCCGAGCACACTAACAGCAATGATGAGGCTAACTAAGAACCACTGCTTCATTTTCTGTGTGCTTTCAAGGCCAGCTAGGGGCATAGTTCGTCCTTCCGCGAAGATTCCTCTAAGGGATACTAATATTAAGAATCATGATTACATCTGGTGCTGTCGCTACGGGAATCGCCAACATCGCAATGGACGGTACAGTTCTCGATACTTGGTTTCCCGCACCTCAGTTAAGCGATGAGGTCGTAGAATCGAGCACTCACCGGCTCGGCGCCGCTGATTTGACCCCACAGTTGCTTCGTCAGGTGATTTTGGACGAGGATCGCCGCGTGGAGCAGGTGGCAGTGCGCACGTCCATTGAGGATTTATCCAAGCCTGCTGTCGACCCGCACGATGCCTACCTGCGCCTGCATTTGCTCTCCCACCGCCTGGTCAAGCCGCACCAGCTAAACACCAAGGGCCTCTACGAGTTGCTCCATGTTGTGGCGTGGACCAACAAGGGGCCATGTCTGCCGGACAACTTCGAGCAACTGCGTACCCACTTGCGCGTCCGTGGCCTGATTCACGTCTACGCCATCGACCGCATGCCGCGCATGGTCGACTATGTGCTGCCCGCCGGTGTCCGCATTGCAGAGGCCGAGCGCGTGCGGTTGGGCGCTTATCTGGCACCGGGCACGTCCGTACTGCGCGAGGGATTTGTCTCGCTGAACTCGGGCACTCTGGGTCCATGCAAGATTGAGGGACGTCTATCCTCCGGTGTCGTCATTGGCGCGCACACGAAGGTGGGACTGTCGGCCTCCATCATTGCCGCTCATGACGATTCTGGTCAGCGTAAGCCGCTCACGGTTGGCGAGCGCTGCCACATCGATATCGCGGCCGGCACCGTCGGCGTCAGCCTCGGTAATGACTGCATTATTGACCGAAGCATCCTCATTGCCCCCGATACGCCCATCGACGTCCCTGCGGAGAACCGCCGCATTCAGGCATGGGAAATCTCCGGCCGCGACAACATGCACTTCTACCATCACCCGGACCACTCGGCGGTGTGCGTCCGCCGCACGGAACGCCCGGGCAATGACGAAGGTGCCGCTGCTTTCGCTCAGCTTGCCGACGTGCCGGATGAGCTGGCCGGATAACCTACTTTAGGTGCTCGTGAAGGCACATTAATTGGCCCCGAAACGGTGAATGGGGGTAAACCCGTAATACGGTTATTGCCCCTGTTATCAGCGAGGTAATGTTTGCGACATGACCGAATCGCAAATTACCTCCACCTCCGGCGAGACAGCTCAGCTGGGCAAGGGGCTGCAGGTTCGACACCTGACCATGATGGGTCTTGGCTCCGCAATCGGTGCCGGTCTTTTCCTTGGTACGGGCGTCGGCATTAAGGCAGCTGGCCCGGGTGTTCTAGTTTCCTATGTCATCGCTGGCTTCATTGTCGTCCTCGTCATGCAGATGCTCGGCGAGATGGCCGCTGCCCGCCCGACACCGGGTAGCTTCTCCACCTATGCCGAGATGGCCTTTGGTTCCTCGGCTGGCTTTGTCCTCGGCTGGCTCTACTGGTTCATGCTCATCATGGTGCTCGGTGCTGAGATCACCGGCGCCGGTGCCATCATGGGTGCGTGGTTCGGTATTCCGGGCTGGATTCCAGGCCTGATCTGTGTTGTCTTCTTCGCTGTAGTGAATTTGGCGAATGTGCGCGGTTTCGGCGAGTTCGAGTTCTGGTTCGCGTTCATCAAGGTCGCGGTGATTATCGCGTTCCTGGTCATTGGCGTTCTTCTTTTCTTCGGTCTGCTGCCAGGCACCAGCTTCGTCGGTACGACGCATATTGCCGAGTCCGGATTCCTCCCGAATGGCGTGTCCGGCATTGCCGCTGGTCTGTTGGCCGTGGCCTTCGCCTTCGGCGGTATCGAGATTGTCACAATTGCCGCTGCTGAGGCTGAAGATCCGCAGCGCTCCATCGCTGCTGCTGTCCGCTCGGTAATCTTCCGCATCTCTGTGTTCTACCTGGGCTGCGTGACCGTCATCATCCTGCTGTTGCCGTACTCCCAGATTGACGGCGCTGACTCCGCAGCTGAGTCGCCGTTCACCCAGGTTCTGAAGCAGGCGAACATTCCGGGTGCCGTTGGCTTCATGGAGGCCATTATCGTTCTGGCGCTGCTGTCCGCGTTCAACGCTCAGATTTACGCAACCTCTCGCCTGGTCTACTCGATGTCCACCCGCGGTGAGGCACCGCGCTTCTTCGCCCACACCAATGAAGGCGCAGTTCCGAACCGTGCGGTCATCATGTCGATGGTCTTCGCCTTCGTCTCCGTCGGCCTGCAGGTTGTCTTCGACGGCTCGAGTGTCCTGGTCTTCCTGCTGAACGCTGTCGGCGGCTGCTTGCTGGTGATCTGGCTGGTCATCGCCCTGTCTGAGATTAAGTTGCGCCCGCAGATGGAGGCCAACAACGAGCTTTCCGTTCGCATGTGGGCCTACCCGGCACTGTCCTGGGTAGCGGTCATCCTGATCCTGGGCCTCGCTGTTGGCATGCTCACCGATCCTGGTGCTCGCCAGCAGGTTATCGCCGTTGTGTGTGTCACTGCGTTCCTCGCGGTGCTCGCCGCACTGACTAAGAAGAGCCGCACCGCGGCCCGCGAGGCTCTCGAGTCCAGCGAAAGCAACTAGCCCATGACACCTAATCGCAGGGTCTAACCCACCCTGCTACCCCTATCCGAACACTTCCTTGCTACACATTTGCGGAACACTTTTCATAGATAGGGATATGCCGGTAGCCTGTTTTCCATGAAATTTGGAGCACAAGCTACCGGCATTGCCACTTTTAACAACGATACTGTTCTCGACGTCTGGTTCCCCGCCCCCAAGCTCATCGAAGAGGGCGCGGCAACCTCCACCACGACCGGAACCATCGACGCCGACGCACTGCCCGAAGATTTCACCTACCTCGCAGATCTGGCCGTAGCCGATGCGGACCGCGGCACCACCCGCCGTCTGGTCACAGCTACCATCGCTTCACTCGATGACGCACCAGTCGACACCATCGATGCCTACCTGCGCCTCCATCTGCTGTCCCACCGCCTGGCCACCCCCAACAGCATCAACCTGGACGGCATCTTCGGCAAGCTCAACAATGTGGTGTGGACGAATTTTGGCCCCTGTGCTGTCGAAGGCTTCGAGGTAACCCGAGCCAAGCTGTCGCGCCGCGGGCCTGTCACCGTCTACTCCATCGATAAATTCCCCCGCATGGTCGACTACGTCACTCCCACCGGAGTCCGCATCGGTGACGCTGACCGCGTGCGCCTTGGAGCCCATCTCGCAGAGGGCACCACAGTCATGCACGAGGGCTTCGTCAACTTCAACGCAGGAACGCTTGGACACTCCATGGTGGAAGGCCGTATCTCTCAGGGGGTCGTCGTCGACGACGGCTCCGATATCGGCGGCGGTGCGTCCATCATGGGCACACTATCCGGTGGAGGTAAGGAAGTTGTGTCCGTCGGCAAGCGATGCCTACTCGGTGCGAACGCTGGACTCGGAATCTCGCTCGGCGATGACTGTGTACTCGAAGCCGGGCTCTACATCACTGCCGGCACCAAGTGCCACGTTGCCCTAGACGGTGTGAAGAAGACGCTCAAGGCCCGCGAGCTCTCGGGCGGATCGAATATGCTCTTCCGCCGCAACTCGCTCTCTGGTGCAGTCGAGGTTGTGCCGTGGGCTGCCGAAAAGGTGAAGCTCAGCGCGGAGCTGCACGCTAACTAAGGGGTGGTCGGCACGTCTGCCGGGGCCGCGATATTCCGCGCGCTCCGGTAGACACGTCGCTCACCAGTGACGGGGTCGACAAAGGCCAGCGCGGTTGCCGTCAATCGCAGCTGCGGCGTGTACTTTGGCGCGCTGCCCGCGCTTGCCGACGGCCCCTGCGCCCCCGCTTCCCGGCCATAGGTATCCTCACCGAGGATGGGATAGCCTAGCCAGTCCATCGTCGCCCGCAGCTGATGCGTGCGGCCCGTATGGGGCTGTAGCCGCCAGTGCCCCACCTGCATGCGGCTGCCGCAATGCCCACAACCACAGCCGACTGCGTGCAGCGGAATGCTGGTGCTGGTCGCACCACCGCCATGGCTGTTCGCCAGCACATCGCCGATGTCCGCGGCTACTCGGCCGAGGAAGGTCACGGTTGTGCGTGCGAGCTTGAACTTTGGATTCTTCGTGGCAGCGCGAGCGAAATCGTCGGTCTCCACGACTTTTACTCCGCGCCCCGCAGGGTTGGGATCGAGCAGAAGCGTGACATCCCTGGTTTCCCCCACATGCCAATCATCGGGCATCACGGTGAGGCATTCGTATTCTTTGGTGATTTCCTGGTTTTGGAAAAGCTGCTGGTAGCGCGCACGGGTAGCCGGATTCCGGGAAAGCAACAGCAGCCCACTGGTCAGAAGATCCAGGCGGTGAACGGCCACTATCTCCGGTTCCCCGAGACTACGTCGCAGGCGCTCCTGCACGGTGTTGGCCACAATGCGGCCATTGGGGGTCGCCGGCAGAAAAGGCGGCTTGTCTACGACCAGAAACTCATCGGTGTCGGCCACAATTGCCGGCTCAAAGGGGATGTACTCCTCACACTCGTGAGCGGCGGCATCGACTTGTGCTGCCTGACGGTTCTTCTCAAGGCCCCACCAAGCATCTCGATTGCCTGCGGCACGTCCCACGGCACACTCCCTTTTTATGATTTGGTCTATGCCGATGTCGGCACCGTTTGCAGCATTCGGCCTACTCGGGCCAGCACATCTGGCCCGGCTAGCCGCGAATACGCGCCGCGGCCACTTCGATGTCGTTGAGCGTCGCTGTGAGCCCCACCCGTACGTGCTGCACACCCTTGGGGCCGTAGAAGCTGCCCGGCGCAACCAGGATGCCGCGTTCGGCCAGCCAATCAACCGTCTGCCAGCAGTCTTCCCCGCGAGTAGCCCACAGATAGAGCCCGCCCTCGGAGTCATCGATACGAAAACCTGCGGCTACCAGTGCATCATGCAGAATCTCACGGCGGTCACTGTAGCGCTGCTTTTGTTCAGCCTCGTGGGAGTCGTCGTTAAGCGCGGCGATCGTGGCGTGCTGGATGGGTCCCGGCATCATCAGCCCCATGTGACGGCGCACGGAAACCAGCTCGGCAATGAGGTCCGCATCGCCGGCGAACCAGCCGGTGCGGTACGACGCCATGTTCGACGTCTTGGACAGCGAGTGGATAGCCAGCAGGTTGATGAAATCACCGTCGCACACTCGCGGGTCGAGAATACTGACTGGCTGTTCAGTCCAGCCGAGCCCCAGGTAGCACTCGTCAGAAGCGACGATGACGTCCCGAGCACGAGCCCACTCAACCACCTTGCGCAGGTGTTCAATACCGAGGACCTTGCCGTTGGGGTTGCCCGGGGAATTGATGAACATCAGCGTCGGCGAGGCGGGACCGATTTGCGTCAGCGAGTCCGCACGCAGCAGCTCAGCGCCTGCGATGCGAACGCCGACCTCGTAGGTGGGATATGCCAGCTCGGGGATGACGACGGTATGCCCCGCGCCTACGCCGAGGAGGAAGGGAAGCCAGCCAATCGCTTCCTTGGTGCCGATGACCGGAAGCACATTGCCGCCGTTGACCGCTGACTCCAGTCCCGTCACGCCGTAGCGCCGCGCCATCGCTGCAACAATCGCAGCGCGTAGCTCAGGCGTGCCGACGGTCTGAGGGTAACCCGGTGCGGCAGCACCTTCGGTAAGGCCCTTCCGGATTATCGGAGCGACTTCATCGACTGGTGTGCCGACCGAGAGATTGACCATGCCCTCTTCATGCGCAGCCGCAGTGGCTTTCGCCTGCGTGAGAGAATCCCACGGAAACTGAGGCAAAAGAGAACCGGGAGTTACGCGCTTACGGGCAGCTGACATGGGCGGTGATGAAATCCTTCCCGGGAAAAGAAATAGGTTTAGTCCTCTGTGGTTTTAGTCTTCTGCCTGCGGCGGCAGAGCTGCCACGAATGGCACATCGAAGTCCTGGGGGCCGAGCTTGGCGGCACCGCCCGGGGAACCCAGCTCATCGAACCAGTCGACATTGGCATCGATGAATTCAACCCACTCATCCGGAACATCGTCCTCGTAGAAGATGGCCTCGACTGGGCAGACCGGTTCACAAGCGCCACAGTCCACGCACTCATCAGGATGAATGTAGAGCATGCGCTTGCCCTCGTAAATACAGTCAACCGGGCACTCTTCAACACAGGCACGGTCGAGGACGTCAACACATGGCTGGGCAATGATGTAAGTCATGGTTTTAGGTTTAAGAACCTTTCTCACAAGATATGGGATGAGGCTTTCGCTATCTGTCGATTATGCCGTTCCGACGAGAAACAGAGCAAAATAGACAGAGCGGTATATTCAGATTGGAGTCTACACCTAACGTAGGTGTTGTTTTCAACTGGCTCCAGAAAGGGCCACATTGATGCGGGCCTGCCCTGCAGCAATTCCTCACCGTCTCCTGCAGTATCCGCTGCAGTTTTCGCTAGAGTGCCCGCAGATGGCGCAGTGGCCAGGCACCGCCCAGCACACCGCAAACAAGCAGCAGCACTGTTCGCAACCACTGCCCCATTGCCAAATCACCACCGAAGGGCAGCACTGCCCACAGCAGAATGCCTGCAAAACCCAGCACCCAGATGACAGTCGGAATTGCAGCTTTGGAGCGATCACGAGTCCACAGCAACGCTGTGTTGGCAATGATCAGATTGGCAATATAGGCCAGCGGAATGGTCCACGGCAACGGAATAGCAACCGAGCCGATGGTAATCCACGCTCCGAGGAAAACTACTTCAATCACCAACGCTGCCAACGCAGCCAGCGACAGCCAGACCAGCGCTACCGTGACCTCGCCCTGATGGAAATTCTCGCGCGGCTGCGAACGTTCCGGATTCCCCCAATAGCGCTCATCCCCGAATGTGCGCTTTTCAATACTCAAGCGCTCGTTCTTCAACTTTCCGCCAGCAGCGTTAATCAAGTCTTCGCTTTCGTGAGGCTGAGGGTTACTCATCGTCCGCACTCCCCTCCGCTTCCAAATCCACACTCGGTACAGAATCGACGCTCGCTACCGGCTCTGGCAGTAATTGGATATTCACCAGCTCCCCCAGCTCTTCCAGGGACGCAGCGGTCGCCGTACCAAAACGGTATGCCTCAATCGGTGTCACCGGCTGACACAGCAAATTGGAAAACGCCCAGACGGCTCGCGCACGACCAGAGCCGTCGGTCTGCCCATAGACAGCATCAGGATTGACCTCGCTGACGGAACCATCGGCGAACCACACTTGTGTCGCATGCGCGCGCATGGCCTCAACCTTGGCAGCCACAGCGCCGTCATCCAGCTGAACCTCGAAATGGCCGGTCACGGTAGCGAAGTCGTCGACATCGCACGCCTGCCAGGTCTCCGGCACCACGGTAATGGCATCCAGCCCCGCCACCATTGCCTCACGATCGGTGACCGCCCACAGCGTCGGAAAGCGATTTCCGCACGCCGCGACAGTGATATCGTGCGCGCGAATGTGGTCCGGGTGCCCATAGCCACCATCGGCATCGTAAGTAATGACCACATCTGGCTGCAGCTCATCGAGGATGGTGCGAAGCTGGGCGACCGCCTCATCACCTGAGTTCATGAACGCACGGGGATGCTCATTGCCCTTGTCCCCTGCCATACCGGAATCACGCCAACGCCCGGCACCACCGAGGAAACGTGGCGCATTGTCTGGGCCATTGGCCCCCAGCGCACGCAGCGCCGAGCGCAACTCGGCGACGCGGAAACCGCCCAACTGGTCAGCTTCATCAGCAACTAGCCCTTGGTACGGCGCGCCGATGACCTCTCCCAGCTCGCCCATCGTGCAGGTCACTACGCTTACCGACGCTCCGGAGCGCGCGGCAGCCGCAATCAAACCACCTGTCCAAATGGACTCGTCATCTGGATGTGCGTGAACAAAAAGTAACTTCACGGGCTTTCTTACTTCCCCTTGTTCTCCTGGTCGGCGTTATCGCGGACTTCTTGGTTCTGACCCGAACCGTCCTGCTCAGTATCTTCGCGCGGACTATCTCCCGGTTGAGAATTCTCCGACGATTCTCGAGTCCCGCTTTGCGTCGCGACTCGGCGAACCTCGCCCAGAACACCGAGGCGGCCCAACACTGGGTCATCAGTCCACTGCGAAGAGTCCTTCCGTCCGGTAATTGTAATTTCCGGGCTGACGACCGTCAGCAAGCCGTCTTTCACCAAGGTCAGCTCGATACTGTGACCAGCAATGATATCGGCAAGTTCAGCGGGCAACGCAGAACTGTCGGGAGCGAGCAGCTCATCAACCTGCGGGTCACAAAGGCCGGAAAGATTCTCGCTCCGAGCAGCCGATTTCGGAGCGACAGGTACTTCGCTGAGATCAGCCGGTTCCGCTGAGGTAGAAGATGTGGACTGCTCAGACGATGTTGTCCCGTCCAGCGAGCTCTGTTCTTCAGCACTCTTTTCCCGATCTCCGCTTGGCGCAGGCTTCGTCGAACTGTCAACGCCCTCAGACTCAGACTCGGCCTCTGACTCAGACTCGGCAGCCGACTCTGCGCCTGCTTCGTCCAGGTCCTTCGGCGGTAGCGAACTCACCGAGCCTTCCGTACACGCATAGCGTTCCCGGGCCGCCTGGACGGAATTGGGCTGCTCTGCCCATGCCACCACGGCATCGACAGTTCCGTAGGGCAACGAAGACCGCAGCATGTCCGCCGGAGAATACGAAACAACGGTGGCGGGGATACCAGTTGCAGTCAACTGGTCAGCGACCGCAAAAGCCGCGGCGCGTGCCGCTATACCGTCGCTAATGATGCCAATTCGTAGCGGATTGTCCTCAGTAAAACCGGCCTGTGGTGCCTCGGATTGCTCCTGGTCACCACCGTCACCAGAACCACCTGCAATTCGGCGTCCGGTGGCCACCTCTGAGACCTGTGCAACGTTGATGGTGCGCAGAATGGCCCGGCGGACGGACTCGTCGGCAAGCCTGCTCGACGCGAGGTTGGTACTGAAAACCAGTTCCCGGTTGGGCTCATGGAAGAACTCAGCAACACCGGGGACCAGACCGTACGTCAGCTCAGAGGTCTCCGTCGGACGGACCTGCACGGCCTGGATCTGCCTCGACCGCAGTTGCTCCGCACCATCGATGGCACTACGCATGGCACGCAGCGTAATAACCTCCGAGGCTGCTGGCTGCTCACCCCAGTAGCGGTCATTTCGAACCAGTCGAATGATGTTGCGGCCGACATCCATCGACTCGACGGTGTACTGCCCACCGGAGGCCGGGAAACGGCTGGCCAGCCCTTCGGAAAAACCATCAGTGTTCGACCGCATCAAATGCGCTGGCAAGAGATGTGCAAACAGGCGCTGCCAATGCGTAATCGGCTGAGTGAACGTCACGTCAATCTGACGGCCACCATCGGAGACATCAATGGATTTAATCAGCTCATAAGTCGCCGTATCCAGCGATCCTGGCGTGGACGTGACTTGGGAAAATAGGTAGCGGAAGTCCTCGCCACTGATTGGCGTGCCATCGCTCCACTGCGCCCCTTTTCGAATGCGGTAGCGGACATGCTCTGCCGCTACCGTCGGATCCGTGATGTCAACATCGGCCGCTTTTCCGTTTCCAGCTCCGTTTCTGGCGTCACCGTCTTTGCTGTCATCACTCTCGATGACCTGCACGGAATCCAGCAAGTCGGAGTTGAGCAGCCATTGGGGAGCTCCTGCCGAGCGAGCATTGGCAGCGTTATCCACCACTCCGGGAGCTTGCGCGGAGGCACTGGCGTCACCAGCCTCGCCCTCAACCGGCGCAGGGGTAAAAACACTAGGCAGTGTCAGTCGCGCTACCAGGCTGGTCACCGGGGAGACGTCGGCAAGCAAATGCGGATTGAAACCTTCGACAAACTCGTCGACACCGACCGTGACTTCACGCATCTTTTTGGCTTGGTCAGCGGTGTCTTCCTGTTGCACCGGCGCTTCCTGCTGCCCGGGCACAGTCGGAGCGTCCGACGGGCGAGCCATGCACGAAGACGCCAAAGCCGCCGTCACGCAGAGTGTCGATGCTACGAAAAATCGACGAGAGGCTGCGTGACGACGGCTGCGAATAAACATATTCACGAGATTACTCGACACCTGGCCGAGTCAGTTACCCCGAGACTGGTTTTCAGGTGGCTCAGTCCCCTAGCAACCCGAATTACTTCTTATTCATGGCCTTCGCGCGGGAACGAGCGCGAGCGCGATCGGTGGCGCTGAGGATCTGCTTGCGTACGCGAATGCCCTCCGGGGTGACCTCAACACACTCGTCAGCGCCACAGAACTCCATAGCCTCATCGAGGGAAAGCTTGTGCGCCTTCTCCAGAGTCACGGTCGCATCAGCCGAGGCTGCGCGCATATTGGTCAGCTTCTTTTCCTTGGTGATGTTGATGTCCATGTCCTCATCACGCGGATTCTGACCAACGACCATGCCCTCGTAAGCCTGGTCACCCGGCTCGACGAAGAAGGTACCGCGGTCAGAAAGCTGAATCAGCGCGTAAGCGGTGATCTGGCCGGTACGGTCAGCCACCAGAGATCCCGTCGGACGGTCCTTAATCTCACCTGCCCACTCGCCGTAGCCGGCCGAGTAGTGATTGGCGATACCGGTGCCCTTGGTCTCCGTCATGAAAGTAGTGCGGAAGCCAATCAGACCGCGGGACGGAATGAGGAACTCCATGCGCACCCAACCGGTGCCCTGGTTACCCATCTGCTCCATGCGCCCCTTACGAGCCGCCATCAGCTGAGTGACAGCACCCAGGTGCTCTTCTGGAACATCGATGGTCAGGTGCTCGTACGGCTCCTGAACCTTGCCGTCGACGGTCTTAGTAACAACCTGCGGCTTACCGACGGTCAGCTCAAAGCCCTCACGACGCATAGTTTCAACCAGAACGGACAGCGCCATTTCACCACGACCCTGCACCTCCCAGGCATCCGGGCGCTCGGTCGGCAGCACGCGCAGCGAGACGTTACCAATCAGCTCCTGGTCCAGGCGGGCCTTGACCATACGAGCGGTCAGCTTATCGCCGCCACCCTGGCCTGCCAGTGGCGAGGTGTTCACGCCGATCGTCATGGAAATAGCCGGCTCATCGACCAGGATGCGCGGCAACGGGTCCGGGTGCTCGACATCACAGAGAGAGTCACCGATCATGACCTCGTCGATACCGGAGATAGCGGCGATGTCACCTGCAATGGCCTCTTCAGCAGGAACGCGGGTCACGCCGACGGTACGCAGCAGCTCCGCGACCTTCGCGTTCTTGACATGCTCATTGCCCTCGGAGTCGTAGTGAATCCACGAGATCTGCTGTCCCTTGCGGATACGGCCCTTGTGAATACGAATCAGACCAATTCGACCGAGGAAGGAGCTGGAGTCCAGGTTGGTAACCTGCGCCTGCAGCGGGGCATCAATCTCAGCGGACGGCTCCGGGAGCACCTCGGTGATGACGTCGAACAGCGGCTGCAGGTTCTCGGACTCCGGCAGGTTGCCGTTACCCGGGTTCTCGGTCGAAGCCTTACCGGCACGACCAGAGGCATAGAGTACCGGCAGCTCAAGGTTACGCTCAGCGACCTCAGCAGCTTCCGGGCCTTCCAGGGTGGAGGCTAGCTCGAGCAGCAGATCCTGTGCTTCCTCGACAACCTCGTCGATACGTGCATCTGGGCGGTCAGTCTTGTTGACGACAATGATCACCGGCATGCAGGCAGCAAGCGCCTTGCCCAGGACGAAGCGGGTCTGTGGCAGCGGACCTTCAGAGGAGTCAATCAGCAGCACGACACCGTCAACCATGGACAGTGCGCGCTCCACCTCGCCACCAAAATCGGCGTGACCAGGGGTGTCAATGACGTTGATGATGAGATCTTCGCCGTTCTTGCCCTCACCTTTTCGGCGAATAGCGGTGTTCTTCGCCAAGATGGTGATGCCCTTTTCCTTTTCAAGGTCACCAGAGTCCATCACTCGGTCTGCAACTTCTTCGTGGTCGCTGAAAACGCCGGACTGCTCCAGCATGGCGTTCACGAGAGTGGTCTTGCCATGGTCGACGTGTGCGACAATGGCGACATTACGGAACTCGGTATCGCTCACAGGCGGATAGCTCCTAACAAGCTAAGAGGACTAAAAGAAAAAAGATACGGCCTTGCCCTAAAGGACTGTCTTTACGACTGCCTTTAACGCCCCGCATCAACGCGTAATAAAGCGTTCTACAGTGTACTCCTTCTTAATGCCCCTGCACATCTGGCAGAGATTCTCGCAACCCCGAGCACCTATCCGTCATGCAAAGTGGCACTGCCGCGCCACCCTTAGGGATAAATTACCCCCTTACTGCACCCCCGCTTTACCGACAGCCATAACGGCATATCCGCCAGCGCCACAACGCTTCACGACGGCAATCTCTCAGCCCACCATGTGATAGATGTGACCAAATGCCATAGTTGTAACCCCACGGGATGAGACTTGACTTCACCCGCTTACACACTGCGAAACACCATTAACCCCATACATACGCATTTCGCCTCAATTTTCACAATCATCTCGTTCTACATCAAAAATCACTCTAATTAACTTGCGACACGCGGGAATCCGTGCGTTAATCTCCTGAGAAGATTCTGAACATTTCTTTTTCAAATCTTTCCATTTCACGTTGGAGTCGTTCTAAGATGAGCAACGATTCCGAAATTTTGATTCCGACTCCAATAGCCCACGAATGAGAGGTTCTTCACCGTGGTTTCGACTGGACGCTCCTTCCTGCGCCGTGCCGCAGCGACCTTGGGTGCAGCTGCAATTCTCACTGCGGGCATGACTCCCGCCGCTTCTGCTTCCCCGTCGCTGGACTCCCTGAACATCGCTTCGCCGAATCTCTACGGCAACGCGCGCGACATCATTAACTCCCCAGGCGTTCCTGAGGAAATTTCCAGCGCACTGAACAAGGGAATTGACTTCCTGACTGGTGAGGGCGAGGGCGAGCCGGGCTTCAAGGTTCCGGAAGGTGCCCCGAAGACCAACCAGTTCCTGCTGCCTACTGTTGCCGACAAGTGCATCGGCGGCGAAGGTCGTTCCTTCGGCCTGGCCACTACCGTTCCGGGCCCGGCAGACCTGCCTCTGCCAGGTGTTCCAGAAAACCAGCTTGGCTTCATTTTCACTGGCCTGGGCACCAAGCAGCTGGCTAAGCAGCAGGACACTGAGATGAATGTCTACTGGGTCAACGTTGCTAACGGCAAGTACGGCAAGACCACCCTGGAGAACAACGGCATCAACGCCGAGGAGGGCCCGGGCGCTGTCAACGGCACCGCTGACACGGGCAAGGGCGTGGTCATCGCTGTCATGCAGGGCGGTATCACCACTCAGGAAGAGTCTGGCGCGACCAACTGCAACTACACCCCGACCGCCGGTGTCTTCCCGGTCGGCCTGAACTAAGTTTTTCTAGTTCTCCCCTAGCCCTTTTTGCATCGCGTATGCAGAAAGGGCTTTTCTATGCCCAAAAAAGCAGCCCCCACACGTTAAGGTATTCGCATGTCCACTTCACCGGCTACTTCGGCTTCGACCGCGGCAGCTCCTGCGCTCTCCCCAATTCGCTCGAGTCAGGACACACATCCTCCGAAAGTCGAGACCTTTGACCTACGTGAAATGGTCAACACCGACCCCAAGGGCTTTCGGCGCAATGTCGACGAGTTCCGACCTCTCACACCCAGCCGCCTCTATATGCGCCGTGGGATGGATCATTCAAAGTTTGGATATCTTGAGTCATTCCTGCTTGCCGACGAAGGGTTGCGCATCAGCATTTATCACTTCCGTCCGGGCGTGAAGGTGGAACACCAACGCTACGTCGATATTGTCAGCATCGACCGAACTGATCCGCAGTGCTGGCGTATGACCGATTTGTACCTCGACATCCTGCAGGCACCGACCGATCCTGAGGCCATAGCTCCCCTACCTGTCGATGCGGCCACGCAGATTCGAGTTGAAGATGTCGACGAGCTCGTCGCGGCCCACACTCAAGGGCTGATTAGCGATGAACTCACCGAATTCGCTATCGAGACCACGCTGACTGCACGCGCCGCAATCGCTGCACACGGTGACAACATTGATGCGTGGATGCAGACTTTGAACCTCGATGCGACGTGGGCTGATGCTGTTGAGCTTTCGCCCGCAGCTTAAAATGACCACCTCAACAAGGAGTACCGCCCGTGTTCGATAACTTAACCGGCCCCATTCCTCCCGCCGGCCCTGATAGCAATGCGATCATCAAAGCCGTCCGAGCAGCATTTACCTCCTACTTTGAAGAGTCCAACCCCGGCGAAGCCCAGCTGACCTTCCTTGGCTCTGCGCCACTGAAGATGCTGCGCTTCGGACCTGACACAGACCGGATTGTCACCTATGCAACACTGGGTTGCAGTGCCGAGGCGATGCAAGATCCGTCCGCAATGGTGGTGGACACCAACTCTGGCCCGCGTGCCGAACTCATCTTGCCTATTCGTGGTGGACTGGACGAAGTCATCCGCCCGCTGGGTATTCTTGCCGCTTCCCCAAGCATCGAAGGCCTCATCCTCACCGAGGGGGCACTAATCGACTTCGGCCAGCCACTGTGGGATCAGTCGCGCTTCACCGGTTTTGTGCTGCTCAAGGCAGAAATCCCGCCGGTCGCGATAGAGGAAACCGAAGTCACAATCTTCCAGCCGGTCCCAGCCACGACCAACGAATTTGCCCTTGCTCGCGCTAAGGGCGTTGACGAACTGCGTCGCGTGTGGGAAACCCAAGGTGTCGACTTCACCGACCCGCACCGCACCAGCGCTGTATAAAAGTTAGCTTGTGTGATGGTTGCCGGTTATCTGCTCGTCGGCAAGCGATAAGTTCAACCTAGCAGTGACGTTTCGCGCCGCGACAGCGTGGTTTAGAGTATGGAGTTATGACAGTCAATTCGGCTAAAGACGTTCCTTTCCATGCGGCGCAGTCCTTTCGGTGGTGGCGGCTGGCGGTATATGTTTACGTCCCAGCGCTAATCCTCACCGTGGTCAGTTCCCTATTGAAATGGGACGCGACTGTTACGGAAGCGGCAAAGGCCAACAACATCGAGGTTTCTGCTGCTCAGACCAGCTTGGCCGTGAGCTTCGCGTTTGCGATTCTCGCGCAGACGGCAACGGCGATTGCGTGCTGGTGGCTTGCTGGCAAACTCCTTGAAGGATCGACTGCAGCGCGCACGGTGCTGTCCGTGGCGGCGGCAGTTTTTGTCATTAATGCATCAATGACGCTGGTCGGAACGATTTCCCAGGTACGCTCCGGAGACTCGTCGGCGCTCGGTTTGATTACAGCTGGCCTGCTGATCGTTGCCTCTATCATCGCCGCAACGGCAACCGCCCAGTCCTACCGCGGCGAGCGAAACCAGAAGTTCTTTGTGACGACGTAGGCAGCTCTTAGAGATTTGGGGCGGGGCGGGGATGCCTTCCAGGGCCTCCACCATCCGCTTTAGGTCGGCGTACATTTTAGGTATGCCCACTAATACTGAGAGCGCCAGAAACATTTTGAATGGTCTCGCGTCCACCCAATCCCAGCGCTAGGAACTGTACAAATATTTCCACCAGCACCCTGAGCTTTCCATGCAGGAGCACAGCACTGCAGACCGGATTATTCAGGAGCTCGAAGCTTCAGGTATTTCCACACATCGCATCGGAGACACCGGCATCGTTGCCATTATTGAGAACGGTGCCGGGCCGATTGTAGCTATGCGCGCAGACATTGATGCGCTACCGGTGAAGGAGACTTCCGGCAAAGACTACGCCTCCACAGCAACGCAGATTGATGAAAAGACCGGCACAGAGGTCCCCGTCGCCCACGCTTGTGGGCACGACTTCCACCTGATGTCTTTGCTCACAGCGCTGCAGGCTTTCAACGAAAACCTTGATCAGTGGTCTGGCACATTCATCGGTATCTTCCAACCCGCTGAAGAAACCGCCGAAGGTGCACGCGCAATGCTGGCGGCAGATCTGGAGAAGGCTATTCCGCGTCCCCATGTTTATCTCGGTCAACACGTACTAGCTAGCTTGCCCGGCGGCTATGTGGGCACTCGCCGCGGGCCAGTTCTCTCCTCTGCATTCTCGGTCAAAGTCACTGTGTACGGTAATGGCTCCCATGGATCCATGCCGGAGCTCAGTGTCGATCCCGTTGTCTTGGCATCCACCATTGTGATGCGTCTTCAGACGATTGTCTCGCGTGAGGTAGCAGCCACCGAGACCGCAGTGGTGACCGTTGGCGCGATTCAGGCGGGAACTAAGTCCAACATCATCCCTGACTCCGCAGAGCTGCTCATCAACACTCGTGCCTACAACAGCGCAGTGACCGAACACCTCAAAGAGGCAATCGAGCGCATTGTACGAGCAGAATGCGTTGCTGCCCGCAGCCCTCAAGACCCGGAGTTCACTTACTACGACCGCTATCCCCTCACGAATAATGACGGGGATGCCACGAATACTGTGCGTGAGGCATTCGACGCGTACTTCGGTGAAGAAGTCTCCGACTTGGACGCAGTGCCCGCCTCTGAAGATTTCTCAATCATCCCCGATGCGCTTGGAGTGCCATATACATACTGGGGGCTCGGCGGCTTCGCGGATGAGAGCAGCGCCGTTGGCAACCACAACCCAGCTTTCGCCCCGGACCTCCAACCCACTCTTGACCGGGGCGCAGAAGCAATCGTTGTAGCTGCCTGTGCTTGGTTGGCGAAATGAGGGTGTGATTAGCGAGGCTGATGCGTGCGGCTGCAGGCGAGCTGGTGGATGGTGTAGTGCCGGACTCGTGCGGGACTCGTGCCGGACTCGTGCGGGGCTCGTGCGGGACGGCCGAAAAACCGGGGGTTAAGCGAAAAAGTAGGCCCCGGCGCACGCCGACCAGACATGCTTCTTGCTACTTAACCCAAAAACTTACGGGCTGCAAATGTGAAACTGTGCAAGTTTAT
>NZ_KV809088.1:0-536 GCF_001812455.1 Corynebacterium sp. HMSC076C10 | reverse complement strand
GCCGAAACCACGTGGAAAACGCTGGACTCATGATGCCAATATTTCACTTCGCCCAGCCGAAGCCAATGATCGTGCGGTACCCGGTCATTGGGAAGGCGATTTGATTATTGGCGCAGATGGCACCAGTGCTTTAGCGACATTGGTGGAACGCCGCAGCAGGTTTGTGCTGCTCGGCAGACTCGGCACTGACCATACTGCCGCCAGTGTCAATGAGGTGATGGTACGGATGATTCGTCGGCTCAAAGAGTCGATGGACACCACGATTTCGACGTTGACCTGGGATCAGGGAGTGGAGTTTGCCAAACACACGGAGTTTTCTGTCGCGGAGAATATCCAGGTGTTTTTCGCCGATCCGCATTCGCCGTGGCAGCGAGGTAGCAATGAGCGGATGAACCGGGATATCCGGTTTTATTTCCCCAAAGGCACCAACTTTACCGATGTCACCGACCAAGAGGTCGCCGAGGCGGAAGCATTGCTGAATAACCGGCCACGGGTAGTGCTCGACGGGTTAACTCCCCGGGAGGTAATCTCTGGTG
>NZ_KV809087.1:0-335 GCF_001812455.1 Corynebacterium sp. HMSC076C10 | reverse complement strand
TTTGGGGGAAGTTGGTGATCCTATGCTGCCGAGAAAAGCCTCTAGCGATGTGGATATACGGCCCGTACCCGAAACCGACACAGGTAGTCAGGTAGAGAATACTAAGGCGATCGGGAGAACTGTGGTTAAGGAACTCGGCAAAATGCCCCCGTAACTTCGGGAGAAGGGGGGCCATGACTGGTGACCGACGTGGTTGAGCTGGTTGTGGCCGCAGAGAATAGAGGGAAGCGACTGTTTACTAAAAACACAGGTCCGTGCGAAGACGGGTAAGTCGATGTATACGGACTGACGCCTGCCCGGTGCTGGAAGGTTAAGAGGACCTGTTAGACCCCTTT
>NZ_KV809086.1:0-11210 GCF_001812455.1 Corynebacterium sp. HMSC076C10 | reverse complement strand
CTGAAAGTCAGACACACTTTTTGCTACTTAACCCACATAAACGCAGTCGACTAAGCAAAAGCAAGCACCCACCAACGGAATCGTTGGTGGGTGCTTGCTTTATTGAAATAGAAACGCTTTGCGGAAAATACGACAGCGGTTAGCTTGCGCTAGCTGTCGCGACCAGCGCCTGAGGCCCATTCCTCCCAGTCAGAGTAATAGTCGTCTCGATCGGACTCGTTCGACTTGCCGACGAGTTCCCGCTGCAGACGTTCCAAATCCATTTCTGGTGAATCGTACTTGAGCTGACGGGCAACCTTCGCCTGCTTTGCTTTCGCACGGCCGCGACCCATGGCCTGACCCCCTTGTGTAATCCGTGGGACGGCACGGGGATACGGCCGACCCACTTATGTCTTATTGCGTTAATTCCTGTAAGACACCATAGCCGATTTTTAGACGAAGGGGTTACGCGGGGAGGCCCATAGTGGGTCGTGTCCTCGCGCTCAGGCAACTCAATATGTGCTGTGGCCTGGGGAAATGTCCTTTCTGAAAAAGAATGGAAAAAGTTATTTTTTCACCACTCTGTCTGGTGGCTTTACCTATTTCCTGTTACCTATTTCCCACGCAGGCGGTTGATGGCCACACGGCCCGGCGGCAGCTGCTCAACGCGGTCGATGGAGGAAGTGTCGACGGCCACGGCGCAGTCACCCACCACAAGGCCCTCGCGCTCCTGAGCTGAGCGTTTAAGCAGAGCCAAAGCAATCGGGCCGTAATCGGCATGTTGCACGACGGTGCCCACGCGGCCCACGGCGCGCTTGCCCATCATCACTGGATTGCCGGTTTCCGGCAGGGTGGCCGAGCCGTCGAGCTGCAGCATCACCAAAACTCGTGGGGAGCGACCAACATTGTGGACACGTGATACCGTCTCTTGGCCGCGATAGCAGCCCTTGTCCAAGTGCACGGCAGCCGTGTCGAATTCAGAAGCAATCCAGCGGGGAGCCTCATGCGGAATCATCTTCTCGTCTACGTCGATTCCCAGCTCGGGCCGCAAGGAGACTACGCGTTCGGCCTCCCAGCCCATCAGGCCGACTGGGGAGGCGCCAGCGGCCACCAGCGCGTCCCAAGCACCGACTAAATCCTGTCGGCGTACGAGCACATCCACACGCCCGCCGCGTGGCCACGGCAGGTGCCGGACGTAGGAATGTCCCACAGTCGTAGCTTTACCCACCTGCGGGAATGCGAGACCAGCGGCTACCAGGACCTCAGGGGCATTCGGCCCCATGACGGAAATAATCGCCCTTTCTACCTCAGCAATTTCCACCTTGGACCAGAACACCATCATGTTCAGGTACTTCAACAGGGAGTCGAAGCCGGAAGGGGGCACGTCGATAAGCACGGAATCGTCCAAAACAGTCAGCGTCATGTGATGGAGAACGTGACCGTTTGCATCCAGGTTCAGTGCTTCAGTGACAGTGCCGGGAGCGGCTTCGTCGACCTTCTGCGAAAAAAGTGTGTTGAGGTAGGTCAGGCGATCCTCGCCAGTGACCTCAATAACGCGGTAGTACGAGCGATCTACTACGCCGCAGTCCTCCTGCAGGTGACGTTGCTCTACCAGCGGACGGCCGTAGTGCCATGCCACGCTAGCTTGCCCTGTGGTTTGCTCAACGTTTTTCGCTGAGTTTCCGTCTGGGGCGTTCTCTGAGGCCTTCTCCAAACCTTCCATCTGTCCGCCCAGTTCGAGGGCAGCGGCGCCAGCCACGTGAGACATCAAAGGACTTACATACTCAACACTCACTCCCTCATGTTAACCAGAAATCCTCAAATTAAGCATGGATTAAGCTTGTGTGTATGACGGATTCGCTTTCTTCTCTAGTGCTTATCGACGTCTTCGCAGACGGCGGCCCGGTTGCTGTCGAGGCAGGACAGCCGTTCCTCTACGCGGATGATCTCGGAGCTATTCGCGGCGACGGAGTTTTTGAAACACTCCTGGTCAGGGGTGGTCACACCTGTAATACTGACCGGCATGAGAAGCGATTCGCATCGTCAGCGCTAATGCTGGATTTGCCAGCCCCGGATCTGCAGCAGTGGCGGTCGGCTACCGAGGTCGCACTACAGGAGTTGCGCGATAGGTCAATTGAGGGGGATGCGACGTTGCGGTGGGTGTACTCGCGTGGTCGTGAGTCCACTGGAGAGCCGACTGGCTACGTTTTGGCTAGCTCCGCGGAAAAAGTGGCGGAAAATCGCCTGAAGCCGGTATCGGTCATGCTTGCAGAGCGCGGTTTCTCGCTCGACCTTGGCTCCCGTGCTCCGTGGGCTCTCATCGGTGCGAAAACGTTGTCATACGCGGCTAATATGGCCGCTTTGCGCTATGCCAAGTCCAAGGGTTTTGACGATGTCATCTTCACCTCCGCAGAGGGCAAGCTCCTGGAAGGCCCAACATCGACCATCATCGTTCAGCGCGGCAATGAGCTGCTGACTCCCAACCCCGGTGAGGGAGTGCTGCCGGGCACAACTCAGGCAGCGCTGTTTGAAACAGCTGCCAACTGCGGCTGGAAAGTCACCCCGACGGTCCTGGTGCCCGGGGACCTATTCACCGCCGATGCGGTATGGCTGGTGTCTTCGGTGCGTATCGCGGTCGTGGTTAAGTCCATCGATGGTGAACCCATCCGGCAGCCGGATGCAATCGCGGAAAAGGACTTCCGCGATCTGTGCGACGAGGCGCTGGCGACGCAGTAGGGTTTGACGCAGTGGGGGCGCCAAACAGTAGGGCGCGAAGCAACAGGACCCCGCAGTAAGGCCACACAACGCCCGTCGTAAAGCGGGGAGAACCTAGCCCGCGTAGCGCTTGAGCTGCGCAGACATGCGGGGAGCGAATTCCTCATCCCGCAGGCGCTCGTCCACCCACCCGAGATCGTTGTTCGGCATCAGACCGTAGAGGCGCTTGCCCGGGCCAAGGGATGCAGGACCGGTAGCAGTGACCATTGTGGAGGCTGCCTGCAGTTCCCATGCACGCTCGGAAACCGGCTTGCCGTAGTAGATCTCAGTGACGCCGGTGGAGTGGACGCAGATGAACTCAATCTCGTCCTCGTTGTTAATGCGCCAAAATCCTGTTTCGCGCTGGTCAGGGCCGGTCGGCTTGCCTTCTTCGTCCAGCTTCCAGATGCGCGACTCATACTTCAGGTAGTTCTCGCCATCGTGGCTGAAGATGAGCTGCTGGCCGAAGTTGTACTCGCCGTCGACGACAGTGTTCGCTTGCCCCTCACCGCGCCACACGCCGACCAGCGGCAGTAGTGCCAGCAGGCCGTCGTGAATATTCGGGCCGAAGCGCAGGTTAGCGGTCTCGTCGGGGATCGGGAGCCCCTCAAGCTCAGTGATGTTGCGCGTAGCGGTGCTCTTGGCCTGTTCGGCCGCGCGGTTGATGGCCTCGTTGCCGTCGAGGCGAGGGGCTTCCGCAGCTGCAGGCTCCTGTGCAGCGGCGTCTGTCTGGTTGCTGCCATTCTTCTCGGTCATGCTTCACACTCTACCGCTGAAGCTCTTGTGGCCATGTATGGGCTGTTGTCGCATGGTGCTAACGCTGCACCGACGCTTAACGGCGATGCTTGACGACGGCCTTAGCGACGCACCCGACAGTTCTTCTCCGGCAGCTTCTCCGTGGATTGAGCTGACGCCTCGGCATCCTGCTGGGATGTCGGCGGCATGAAGTTTGTTGGCGACACGGTGCACAGAATCTGTTCGCCTTCGATGGTGATAGAACCGCCCGACACGTACACGCGAGTCGCCGGCATGCCCATCGGTATATCTGAATCCCGCAGTGTCAGAGCGAAGGTGTCCATAATGTGCTGCGTATCAGCCTCAGACAGCTCAGGTTTGACGTGGTTCTTAGAATCCGTTGGGGACGAGGGCGCAGAAATAATCTCCATCGGCGTAATGACCACGTCGCGGCTGACAATGCGCAACTTCGCCGTAACCTGGGTTTTTCCCTGCCATCCGGCTGGCGTGGCCTCGAAGATAGCCTCGGTCTCCCAGCCGCCGGTGGGGGAGGAGTCCTTCAGGCTCTGGATGCTCAAATCGGTCAGTCCCAGCTTGTTTCCCAGAGAGACTCCGTCGAGCGAGAGCTTAGTGAAGTACTGCTTCGTCGGCGATTCTGGGAAATTACCGCTGAGCACTGCCGATGCCGGGATCTTAACGTTGGAAGCTCCGTACTCCAGAGATACCAAGCCGAAGTCGGGCACCTCGACATCGCGGATGCGCGAGGTTACGGAGCTCCACTTACCCGTAACAAAGGAAGACAAGTAGGCCTTGCCACCAATGGCGACGTATGGGGTCATCTCCAGCTGAGCAGTCTCCTGAATATGCTCGGAGAGCTTGTACTCCGCATGGCTGGCGAAGCCCATGTCGGTGGCGACTACCAGCGCGGCAACGGCGAGGATAGAGCCACCGATCTTCTTCTGTCGTCGGGAAATGGACACACTCTATTAGTACCCCATCGCTTTTGGCTCAGACGACATCGGGGAAGTGTTGAATTCGCTGCTGTGTATAGGGTGGGGCGTATGAACGTAACCGAACTGCTTGACGTAGACACCACCGTCGCCAGTACGCTGCTGCAGCACGCCCACTCCACCGACGGCGTGGAGGCGTTCGGCGAGGCTTTCGTCCGAGGGCTTGACGACGACTCTTTCGGGCATCGACACTTTGCGATTATTGAGAACGACCGTTACTTGGGCCTGGCAGCCGTTGCGCCGGATGCAGTGGAGATGGTTGTTGATCCGGAGTTTCGTAAGCAAGGAGTCGGGGCGAAGCTGCTTGCGCACATCGATGCTGAGGTTGGCGAGCGCCTGCCTATCTGGGCTCACGGTGATGTTGCCGGTGCCAGCCGTTTGGCAGAGTTGACGGGACGCAAGGTCGTCCGCGAGCTGTTGCAGATGTCCATTTCGGGCTCAGCGTTGGAGAAGGCAGCGGGGGACGTCGATAAGCGTGATGATGTTGAAGCGCTAACCCTGACTGCGGCACGTGCGAAGTGGGGTGAGGCGGCCGTGGATCGGGCGTGGTTGGCTGTGAATAACGAGGCGTTTGACTGGCATCCGGAGCAGGGTGGTTGGTCGCAGCCACAACTCGATCGAGCTCGAAACGTGCAGTGGTTCGACCCGGAGGGCGTTTTCTTTGCTGCGGATGTGGCCGGGGCGCGCGACAGTGCGGAGGAGATTTGCGGTTTCCACTGGACGAAGTGGCACGCCGAGGAGTCTGTGCCAACTGGTGAGGTGTATGTGATCGGGCTGAGCTCGAAGGCACGCGGACGTGGCCTGGGGCGATGGCTGACCAATGTTGGGCTTTCCTATCTCCGGAACCGGGGAGCGGAAAAGGTAATTCTCTATGTGGAAGGCGACAATGCGCCGGCAGTGCGCACGTACCGTGCGGTCGGTTTCGAGGTGGCCCGCCGTGATGTGATGTACGGCGCGTAGATGCGACGGTTCGGTTTATTGGGGGAGTTATTGAAGGCGAGCTAGAGGGGCGAGCTTAGCTTTATCTCAGTTTTAGGTGGTTTTCCTCTGGCGCGGGGGCAATGATTCTTGTGTTTTTGAGGAGATGCTGTCCAATCCTCAGTGTTTCAGGGGCGCATTTTAGGGCCCCTTACAGGGAAAATGAGGATAAATAAAGAATTACTTGCGCCGTTCACCAATTGTTAATGTTCTGAACAGGTTCCGGTTACTATCGGTAGATAGGTTCAGCGCAGTGGACCGGAGTGTGGCGGTTCCACGTGAACTGTTTCACTCATTGTGTAAAACCCCGGAGGATTTACTGTGCTGAAGAAGAACCGTGCGGCATCTGTCATTGGTCTGGCCGCTGTTGCAAGCCTTACCCTGGCTGCTTGCTCTGAAGAGGGCGGCGAAGGCGCTTCTAACGTTGAGGGTCTGGCTGACGTCACCGGTGAGCTGCAGGGCGAGGGCGCTACCTCGCAGCAGCGCGCCATGGATCTGTTTGCCACCAAGTTTGAAGAGACCGGCTCGACCCTGTCGTACAACGCATCTGGCTCTGGTTCCGGTCAGACTCAGTTCATTGCCGGCACCGTTGCTTTCGCTGGCTCTGACTCCCCGCTGAAGGAGAAGGACGGCAAGGACCAGGTCGCAGAGGCTAAGAAGCGCTGCGACGGCAATGAAGCATGGCACCTGCCGATGGTTATCGGTCCGGTTGCCGTTGCCTACAACCTCGAGGGTGTTGACGTCGCTCTGACCCCGGCTCTGGTTGCTGAAATCTTCGACGGCAAGATCACCAAGTGGAACGACCCGAAGATCGCTGAGGTCAACGAGGGTGTCGATCTTCCGGAGAAGGACATCAAGGTTGTCTACCGCTCTGAGGAGTCCGGTACTACTGATAACTTCATGAAGTTCCTGAGCGCAGCTGCTCCGGAGCAGTGGCAGCACGAGGCTTCCAAGTCCTTCCCGACTGCTACTGGCCAGGGTGCTAACGGCTCGGCTGGTGTTGTCAACGAGGTCGCCAACATCGACGGTGCTATCACCTACGTCGAGGCTGGCTTCGCTGAGGACAAGGACCTGGGCATCGCCAAGATGGACTTCGGTCATGGTCCGGTTGAGCTGAACAACGACACCGTCGGTAAGGCTCTGGATTCCGTCACGTTTAAGACTGAGGGTCACAACATGGTTGTTGACACCGACGCTCTGTTCGCAATGGACGAGGAAGGCGCTTACCCGCTGGTTCTGACCACTTACGAAATCGTCTGCTCCGCTGGTTACGACGAGCAGACTCGTGACCTGGTTAAGAACTTCCTGAAGGTTGTTCTGGAAGAGGGCCAGGGCCCAGAGCTCGAAGAGCTGGGTTACATCCCGGTTCAGGGTGAGTTCAAGGACAAGCTGTCCGCAGCGGTTGACGCTATCAAGTAATTCTTTTCGCGCAACGCGGGTGAAAGCAGAGTGAGCTCTGTCGTTACCCGGTTGGCGCGAGGATTACTTCAGCCGGCCACGCAGATTTGAGCTGTAGGCCGAAAACCTGACGTAGACCGGTTGGCTTTATATATCGACACCTCAGTTGATTGGGTACCGCTCGTAGAGGGGTACAGAGGCCAATCGGTCTTCATGTGCGTTGAAGCACAAATCACTTCTACTTAGGAAATGAGATCATGAGTTCCTCGACTCCCATTGAAGGGAAGCAGGAGGCTGTAGACAGCAGTCTGTTGCAGTCCTCAGCACCGCAGGTGGATTCCTCCGGCGACGAGAGCTCGGAAGAGCAAGCCATTCAGACCGGCGTTGTTCGTCCTGGTGACCGAATCTTCAAGATTCTGGCGGTAGGATCTTCCGCATTGGTGACTGCCGCCATCATCGCAATTGCTGTGTTCCTGCTCCTGCGCGCAGTTCCGGCAATGTCCCGTAACGAAGCGAACTTCTTCACCTACACCGAACGATGGAACCTGGCGGATACCTCCGCCATGTACTTCGGTATTCCGAACATGTTTCTGGTGACCGTCGCGGTTTCCATCCTGGCGCTGATTCTGGCTATGCCGGTTGCGCTGGGTATTGCTATCTTCCTGACTGCCTATGCGCCAAAGAAGATGGTCAAGCCGCTGGGTTACCTCGTGGATTTGCTGGCTGCAGTGCCGTCGATTGTTTACGGTCTGTGGGGCTTTATGGCTCTCGGTCCGGCATTGGCTGGTCTGTACGGGTGGTTGGCTAAGACGCTGGGCTTTATCCCGATGTTTGCCCTGTACCCAAACTCGCCGGCATTCGAGACCGGTCGAAACCTCTTCACCGGTGGCATTGTGCTGGCAATTATGATTCTGCCGGTTATTGCGGCTACCACCCGTGAGGTCTTTGTTCAGACCCCGCGTGGTCACATTGAGGCATCGCTGGCTCTCGGTGCGACCCGTTGGGAGATGGTCAAGCTGGCTATTCTGCCATTCGGTCGTTCTGGCTTTATCTCCGGCTCGATGCTGGGTCTGGGACGTGCCCTCGGTGAGACGATGGCTCTGTACCTCGTAATCTCCCCGTCCTCGGCATTCCGTGGCTCGCTTTTCGACGGTGGTACCACCTTCGCAACCGCAATTGCTAATGCGGCACCGGAGTTCAATGACAACCTCAAGGCCGGCGCTTACATGTCCGCAGGTTTGGTGCTGTTCTTGCTGACCTTCGTGGTCAACTCCGCAGCCCGAATGATTGCGAAGAAGTAGCAAGGTCGTAGGAAAAGAAACGAGAAGTAACAATGACTAGTTCAACTACTGATTCTTCGCCTCACGGCCCTGCAGACATGGTCCCCACCACCGAGTCGGCATTCACCCAGATTAAGGGTTCCCGCAAGGTGGCGGACAGCGTCTCCACGGTCCTGATTTACTTCTGCATGGCTCTTGCTCTGGTCCCGCTGGTGTGGGTTCTCTTCGAGCTTGTCGTCCGAGGTACCCCGTCACTGCTGAGTGGTGAGTGGTGGACTGCTTCCCAGCGTGGTGTCACTGTTGGTGCGTCTGCCGGTGGTGTTGCTCACGCAATCGTCGGTACCTTGGTTCAGGCTCTGGTCACGACTCTCATGACCGTGCCGTTCGGTATCTTCGTCGCCATCTACTTGGTCGAGTACGCAGGTAACTCCCGCCTGGGCAAGGTCACCACCTTCATGGTCGACATCCTCTCCGGTGTGCCGTCGATTGTCGCGTCGCTGTTCATCTACTCGATGTGGGTGGTCATGTTTGGCATGAGCCGTTCCGGTTTCGCTGTCTCGCTGGCGCTGGTTCTGCTGATGCTGCCAATCGTTGTCCGCAACACCGAGGAAATGCTGCGCATCGTTCCGCACGAGTTGCGTGAAGCCTCTTACGCTCTGGGTGTTCCGAAGTGGAAGACCATTTTGAAGATTGTGCTCCCGACCGCACTGTCGGGCATCGTCACCGGCATCATGCTGGCCGTCGCCCGCGTCATGGGTGAGTCCGCACCGATGCTGATCCTGGTTGCAACCTCGCGAATCATCACCTATAACCCGTTCGGCCAGTCGCAGTCCTCGCTGCCGCTGTTCATGCTGGACATGTACAAGGCCGGTAATACCGGTGCGGCATTCGACAAGATGTGGGGCGCAGCGCTCACGCTGGTTCTCATCATTGCCCTCATCAATATCCTGGCGCGCTTCGTATCCGCCAAGTTCTCCGTCAAGAGCAGTTAATGCTGGGCGCCTAACGTCCGCTATTTCAAGGAAGGTTTTTGAAAGACCATGGCTAAGCGCCTAGACCTTAACGATGTCAACATCTACTACGGCGATTTCCACGCTGTGCAGAACGTCGACCTGCACGTCCCGCCACGTTCCGTTACCGCATTCATTGGCCCGTCCGGCTGTGGTAAGTCCACCGTGCTCCGTTCGCTGAACCGTATGCACGAGGTCATCCCGGGTGCCTACGTCACTGGCGAGGTGCTTCTCGACGGCGAAAACATCTATGGCCCGAAGATCGATCCGGTCTCCGTTCGTAACACCATCGGTATGGTGTTCCAGCGTCCGAACCCGTTCCCGACCATGTCCATCGAGGACAACGTCGTGGCTGGCCTGAAGTTGGCCGGTGTTAAGAACAAGGCTCATCTCCAGGAGGTTGCCGAGAAGTCCCTGCGCGGCGCCAACCTCTGGGATGAGGTCAAGGACCGCCTGGACAAGCCGGGCGGCGGCCTCTCCGGTGGTCAGCAGCAGCGTCTATGCATCGCACGCGCAATTGCAGTTGAGCCGGAAGTTCTGCTGATGGACGAGCCGTGTTCCGCACTGGACCCGATTTCCACCCTGGCAATCGAGGACCTGATTCACGAGCTGAAGGAAGAATTCACCATCGTCATCGTGACCCACAACATGCAGCAGGCAGCTCGTGTGTCCGATCAGACCGCATTCTTCTCCCTCGAGGCAACCGGTAAGCCGGGTCGCCTGGTTGAGGTTGGCCCGACCAAGAAGATCTTCGAGAATCCAGACAAGAAGGAAACCGAGGACTACATCTCCGGTCGCTTCGGTTAAACGCTTTGCGTATGCCGTAATAAGCAAAAGAAAGAGCCCTGTACTTCACGCGTGTTCACGCGAGGTACGGGGTTCTTTTTGTTGTTGAAGTTTATGAGATTGCTGTTTGTTTCGGTGTGGGGCCGGGGGTGAAAATAATGTTTGTTTTGGGGCGGAATTGTCTGTTTGTTATCGGGCGGGGTAATCTTCCGAAGACGCAATCGAGCGTCCCCCGGAAAACTGTAGAGGGGTCTGGGTAAATATATTTACATAGGAGTTATTCAATTATGGATAGCCAGCAAAACGCGCAGTTCAATCCTCAGTTTTCCCCTGTGGGTGAGCAATCTTGGCCAGTAATCGCCGAAGAGAAAGCGCCGAAGCCAATTGTCGGTTACATCGCACTTGTAGTTGCGATTATTGGTTTACTCGGTTGTATCCCGGGGGCTTTGATTATTGGTTGGGTGGCGCTACCGGTTGCATTTATTTTATCGGTCGTCGGACTGTTTCAGCGCGCAACTACCAAAAAACCAGCTCTTATCGCTCTGATTCTTTCTGTGTTGGGATTGCTCATTGCGCCAATTGTATTTGTTTCTTCGGTAGGCAATGCCGTGGATGATGCGTTCAATCGGGATACGACTGCCTCTAGCCCGGATGGAAGCAAATCTGATTCTTCCGATTCTGGTGCTGTGGGCAGTAGTCGGGAGAATCCGTTGCCGATTGGAACGACCATCGAAAGTGAGCAGTGGGCCATTACTATCGATAGCGTAAATCTAAACGCTAACGATGAGGTTCTGGCGGAAAATCAGTTCAATGACCCTGCTCCAGAGGGGTTTGTATACGGACTTGTGCATGTTACTGCAAAGTACAAGGGGAATGACCCTCAGGGGCAGAGTTCCTGGCTTGGTATTAATTATGTAACTGCAGGTGGCCAAACCACGGACGAAACGGAGCTTTGGGCGGTGGCGCCTGACGAGTTTGACACCCTCGAGACGGTGTATGAGAACGGTGAAATCGCAGGTAACGTGGTGATTGTTGTGCCCATTGATGGGGCAGACCAGGGTGTTCTGGCAGTCACCCCAGATTTAATGTCAAAGAAGTCTTTTGTTGCTGTCTCTTGAGTAGCGGCTGTCTCTTGGGCCGCAGGGATGGACACGATATAGGAATCGGCATTCTCCAGACATCTAACGCGAAAAGTAACCGCACAAACAGTTACTGACTAGGTTTATGACAGGTGAATAGCGTTTATAGGCGGTAGGGTCAGGCGGTGAATGCATCACCAC
>NZ_KV809085.1:0-17702 GCF_001812455.1 Corynebacterium sp. HMSC076C10 | reverse complement strand
TGGCATGCGGACACACTTTTCTTTACTTAACCCCAACCAGTTTCATTGAGTCCTACCGCTCCCCTGGGTTAAGCAGGAAAAATGTTGTCCGGCAGGCGTCTCGGCTGGCAGGTTTCCCAATTCGGCGAGCTCTGCTGAGCAGCTCGCTCGTCTAAAGGCTATGGATGGTCAACCCAGAACCGCTCCACAAATTTCGGTTTGCCTGGACGCCAAGCCCATCAATTGATACTCCAGCTGAATAGAAATGACCGCCCCAGGGATAAGTGCCTGGGGCGGTCATTTCTATCGAAACTGTGAACCGAGCTCGATATTAAGCTGCGTCGCGAGCACCGAGCTCCCGGTCGATACGCAGCAGGCCAGCACCGTTGTCGCCGACAATCTCCAGGCGACCGATGATGCCACGCACGGTGTCCTCTTCCTCAATCTGCTCAACCACGAAGCTGTCCAGCAGCGGGCGGGAGTCGAGATCACCCTCGCTATCAGCAAGCTTGCGGAGGTTACGGATAGATGCCGAAACCTTTTCTTCATGCTCCAGAGCGATGCGGAATGCATCGATTGCGGAAGTGACCTTCACCTCCGGTGCGTCGACAGCACCAATCTGCGGGTGGTTGTCGCGAGCATCGAGGTGTGCGATGAACTGGTTCGCGTGATCAACTTCCTCATCCGCCTGTGCACGCATCCAGTCTGCCATGCCGGAGAAATCCAGCAGGTCCAGCTCGATTGCCAGCTGGCGGTAGACGTGGGAAGCGGTGAGCTCCATAGTGATCTGGTCGTTGAATGCCTTCTCAAGAGTATCTGTTAGTCGCATGCCCCTACTATAAGTCCAACCCTTATAAATGGCAACGATTATAATACTTCCCTTATAAGCCAGGCCTTGCCTATTTTACAATCGTCGGCTTAACCTCGGCGGTATGGCTACACTCACCTCCGTAAGCCCATCGACCGACGAAATTCTGCAGTTTCTTTCTCGACCTGCGCAAACGACACATGATACAGCGGCGGTGTCTCACAACGCCTCCACCGTCACGGCCATCGCCGTCACCAGCTTGGACGGACGCGGCGCCGTCGAAGGCACCTCGGGCCAGCTTGGCAACGACACCGATGCCACGGTTTTCAACACGCTTCGCGCGCTTGCCGACGTCGTTTTCGTTGGTACAGGCACCATTGCGTCCGAGGGGTACGGGCCAGTTGAGATACCGGAGTACCTAGAGGCCGTTCGACAGAAGCTAGGTCGCTCCGAGCACGTGGCGATGTCCACACTTTCGCGCTCGTTGGATTTAGATATAAAATCTGACTTTTTCACGAATGCAGAAGTCAATCCTCCGATAATCTTCACCCCGACTGAAGATGCTTTTAATGATGAAGAGGCAAGAGCCGCTCACAAGAACAAAGCTAAAAAGATGGAGTCGGCCGGGGCTCGCGTCGTTAAGCTTCCTGACCCCTCGGTAAAAGCGGCGTTAGCGTGGCTGGCCGAACATGGGTATCAGGACATTGTCGTAGAGGGTGGGCCGACGATATATCGAGAAGCATTCAAAAACGGGTGCGTCGACGAACTGTTCCTGACATTGTCGCCGATGTGGGTGGGTAACGGCCCCCTGACTTTCGGCGAGAACGACCCTGATGAGGACTCGAACTCGACGACCCCGCAGGCTTTTGAAGTGCGAGATATCCTACGTTCCGACTCACACATCTTCCTACGCTATTCCCGCAGCTTCACCCAGTAGGGTGGAGTATTGTGAGTAAACCAAAAATCGACGTGAGCGCAAGCGCAACGGCATTAACGCAAGCGTCCAAGGACACGCCAGAGACAAATTCGGTGGCTCCACGCTCTCTGTCTCGGCACGTGTCGCGAGGACTCAGCGCTTTCTTGTGGCCTATCGCAGCTGTGGTGATTTTTCACCGCACCTGGGTTTTGCCGAAAGACGTTTCTGGCACAGATGACTTTACGACGGTCTGGTCGGCAATTAATCGATTCGTATCGCAGGTACCCGTTTATTCGGAAGACTACGTAACAGCCGATCCGCACTATCTGTATTCCCCAGGCGCTACCCTACTTTTAGCCCCGATTGACTTGTTCGGCTCGCTTGAAACGGGCCGAATCTGGTTTGCGGTATTTCAGTCAGCTGCAATCATTGCGGCAATTGTGCTGCTACTGAGGTGGCTTGGTATTGCGCGCTCTGGCCCCATCATTCCAGCGTCGATAGCACTGCTCTACCTTACGGAACCCGTTACCAACACCCTTGATTTTACGAACGTTAACGGTTCACTGTTCCTTGCATTAGTGCTATTTTTTATTGCATTGACCGAGCGACGCATTATCCTGGCCGGCCTGATTATCGGTATCGCAATCACTATCAAGCCCGTATTCTTGCCAATGCTGTTCCTACCGTTCATGCGCAGGCAGTTCTCTACGGTACTGACCAGTATCGGGGTGGTAATTGCAGCCAATGTCATCGCGTGGCCGCTCATGGTCCAACCACGTGACTACCTAGATATCACTATCCCCTACCTAGGAGTTGTCCGTGACTTTGCAAATGCTTCACTGACTGGACAGCTTGTTTGGCTGGGTGCCCACCCGACACTGATCTTGCTGTGGCAAGTCTTTTTCGGCATTTTCGTCTTGGTATCTGTCGTGCTCCTTCTTCGCTGGCTCGAAAGGGATGAGAAATTCTGGATTGCTACGACTTCCGGAGTTCTCTTCACCGGCGCGTTCTTCCTTTCCAGCCTGGGCCAGCAGTACTACTCGATGACGCTCTTGCCAATGGTTCTCACCGTGCTTCGCCCATTGGTTTTGGATCGCGACAATGAAGGAAATATTGGTTCGACAGTCATGTTGAATTGGGGCGCAGGACTCGGAGTCGTACTCTGTTTCTTCTACGCCAATTGGTGGATTGATGAAGATGACCTCTTTTTCCCGTGGTTCACGGTTGCAATCGGCGGTATTGGATGGGCCGTTCTTATTCTCTCCATCACGGCAGCACTCATTCGAATGACGATTGTGGATGCTGTCAATGGGCGTAGCTTTGCATCCGGCTTCAGCTGGCTGAGCGACTGGAAGATAGCAGGCAGGAAGTCTAATCAGGAATCTGATCTCAAGTCTGAGGAGGCTATTCAGAATGGTTGATTCGCATAGCGAAGACTGGAATCTGAGCGAAGAAGAATGGCGCGAACGCCTCAGTGCCGCGGAGTACCAGATTTTGCGTCAGGCAGGTACTGAACGCGCCTTCACCGGTGAGTACACCGATACCAAGACTCAAGGTGTCTACCGCTGCCGGGCCTGTGGTTACGAGCTGTTTCGGTCGAACGAGAAGTTCGACTCTCACTGCGGTTGGCCATCCTTCTTCTCTCCACTAGCTGGAGACCGGATTATTGAGCGCCGAGACACCAGCCTCGGTATGGTCCGTACCGAAGTGCTGTGCAGTCGTTGCAAGTCTCACCTCGGCCACGTCTTTGAGGGTGAGGGATACAATACTCCGACCGACCTGCGTTATTGCATCAATTCAATTTCACTCACGCTCGAACCGGACAAGACGGCTGAATAACTAGATAGAGAAGCAGCGCCGCTGGTCAAAATCCCGTCAGTTAACGGGGCTTGACCAGCGGCGCTGCTGATTCTCTCGTTGATTGCGTGAGCTACGGCAGAACGTTGATGATCTCTGCGATGTCATCGACGCGACGTCCCGTGTGGAACGGAATCTCTTCGCGGACGTGCAGACGAGCCTCGGTGTAACGCATCTTCCACATCAAGTCCACAATGCGGTCGAGCTCCGGCCCCTCGAATGCAAGGATCCACTCGTAGTCACCGAGTGCGAACGCCGGGACAGTATTGGCGCGCACATCCGGGTAGTCACGACCGGCCATACCGTGTTCAGCAAGGATACGTCGACGCTCGGTCGGCTCCAGCAGGTACCAGTCGTAGGAACGGACGAACGGGTAAACTGCAATCCATCGTCCCGGCTCTTCACCCATGATGAACGACGGCAGGTGCGACTTGTTGAACTCAGCTGGACGGTGCAGCGCAGCGTTCGACCAGTGCGGAGTGGATGCCTGGCCCAGCGGAGTCTCGCGCAGGAAGGCGTTGTAGAACGCCTGCAGATCTTCCAGCTTCTCTGCGTGAATCCAGAACATGAAGTCAGCTTCAGCACGCATGGCCGACACGTCGTAGAAACCACGGATGATCAGATCAGTGTCTTCGTAACGAGCCAGGAATTCCTTGGTCTTAGCCACTGCCTCTTCGCGGTTATCACCGAGTGCACCTGGGGTCACCTTGAAGGCAGACCACATGGTGTAGCGGATGGTGTCGTTGAGCTTCTTGAAATCGAGCTTGGTCATTAGTTGTCTCCTAGTTCGGTTGAAAGGTTTGTTTACAAACGATGGGTCAGCGCCAGTTTCGTACTCAGCACCAATCTCGCAGCTTTATGCCAGCTCCGCAGCAATCTTGTTAGCCGCAGCCTTGGCGTTGGAAATACACTCCGGAATGCCCGGGCCACTGAGCCATGCCCCTGTTGCTGCAAGCTTAGGCACCTCGTCCAACTCGTGGCGAGCAAAATCCATCAAACCTCCATGCCCCATATCGAAGCGTGGAATCCCTGCCCACCAACGCTGGACGAAAACCGCTGTCGGTTCAGCATCAAAGCCAGTCGCCTTAGCCAAATCCGCCTTTGCCCTGGCGATGAGGTCTTCGTCGCTGCGATGCACGTGCGAGTCATCATCAAAACGTCCGAAACTTGCCCTCACAACGGCACCGTAGCGCTCACCAATATGTGGCCACTTCCGGGACGACACTGTGAAAGCCTTCGCGGACAGATCCGCACCAATCTCGCACAACACACCGTTGATCTCCGGCAGTCCCTCGGACGAGTCGAAACACATACCGACCACCGCCGAGTTCGACGTGTCTACCCCACCAATGAGCTCAGCCGCCTCTGGAGCAAGGGTGCTCAAGAGCTCCGATGTGGTTGCAGAAGGTGCCGCCACGACAACACCGTCGACGTCGATAGTGCTAATGCTCGTGCCGCTTTCCGACGGCAGTTCCACAGTGACCTCAAAGCCATTGTCATGCTGGCTCAGACCAGTAGCCTTCGTCGACAAGAGGAGTTCGGCTCCCGATTCGTCGACAAGCGTGTTGTAGAGAACCTCGAAGCCATCGCGGAACGTTTGGAAGACCACCGGTCGCTTCGTCTTCGTCGAATCTGTCGCAGCCTCACTACTCAGACGCGCCTGCTGCGCCTCCTTACGTGCTTCCAGAACGCGCTGGACAGCGCCGGTGAGGCTGACATGGTCACCGACACTAGCCATTTCATCAAGCGCTGCCGCCAGCTGTGGGATGGTCGCACGCAGACCCAGATCGTATGCGGTGGTTGAGTAGACGCCCCCGAGCAGCGGGGAGACGATGCGGTCAACGACTTCCTCACCGAGCCGCGCCGCGACCAGCTGGCCGACATTCATGTCGTCACCCAGTACCCAGTGCAAGGCTGGAGTGAGCTCGGGGTTCGACTCGGCATCAATCTTGGCGAGGGTGGCCTCGCTGAGGAGGTAGCCCAACCCTTCTGAACTTCCTGGAATACCGGTGACCGTGTTACGCGGAAGGTCCTTGAGTTCACCGCCAATGTAGAGCTTGGAAGGCAGCCCCGAAGGGGCGACTAGCTGATCTGCCAACCCGAGTTCCTTGAAAAAATCGGTGGCATCGTGACGGAACGCCAGGTACGCCTCAGCGCCCGCCTCAAGAGGGCCGTTAGCTCCTGGTCGAGTCTTCAGCTTGCCGCCGACCTGTGCACTGGACTCGATGACAATTATTCTTGCGGCGGGTCCGAGCTTTTTACGCAACTCATACGCTGCGCTCAGGCCGGAGATACCGCCACCTATGACGGCAATGGTAGAAGGTTGTGCAACCACGGTATTTCGTACGCTTTCTCTATGCCCGCGCCTCGAGCGGGCACGGTCGATAAGACTTGTAGGAAATTAGCTAGTGCGTGTTTTACACGCCTGTTGCGTCGGCTTTTACGTTGCGTGAATGATCTCAACGGCGCGCGTAATCGCGTCGGCATCGGTATTCGGTAGCACCCCGTGACCCAAGTTGAAGATATGTCCACGGGCGTCACCACGCTTAATTGCACGGTCCGCCTCAGAGCAGATGCGCTGAATCTCTTGGGTCATTGCATCTTCACCGGCAAAGAGAATCGCCGGGTCAAGGTTGCCCTGCAATGCAAGGCTGTTTTCCGCCGGGTCTGCGCCTCGGTGAACGTCGGAAAGCGTGGCACGAATGCGGTTGGCAGCAACGTCCAGTGGCACGCGCCAGTCGACGCCCATGACTTCTGGGCCGGCTTCAGCCATCGCACCGAGAAGCTCGCCGGTGCCCACACCGAAGTGGATGCGCGGAATGCCGGCGTCGGCGACAGCCTGGAAGATTTCCTTCGAGTACGGCAACACAAAGCGGCGGTAATCACGCTCGGTGAGATAGCCAGCCCAGGAGTCGAAGAGCTGAATAGCGTCCGCACCAGCGCCAATCTGCGCGCGCAGGAAAGCAATCACCATCGGAGTGATTTTCTGCATCAGGTGATCCCACAATTCAGGGTCCGAGTGCATCAGCGCCTTAGTGCGCTCGTGATTGCGGGATGGACCGCCTTCAATCAGGTACGACGCCAAGGTGAACGGTGCACCGGCGAAACCAATGAGTGCCTGGGTATCATTCAGCTCTTGCAGAATGAGGCCGATACCCTCGGCCACCGGAGCGAGTTGCTCTTCCGTGACTTCCGGTAGAGCCTTGATGTCTGCTTCCGAGCGCACCGGAGTATCCATTACTGGACCGCGGCCAGGAACAATATCCAGGTTGACACCCGCAGCCTTCAGCGGCACGACGATATCGGAAAAAAGAATCGCAGCATCAACGTCGTGCCTACGTACCGGCTGCATAGTAATCTCAGCGAGCAGTTCCGGGCGGAAGCAAGAGTCCAACATACCGATGTCCTTGCGCACCTCACGGTACTCAGGCAGTGAACGACCAGCTTGCCGCATAAACCACACCGGGCGGCGCGAAGGAGTTCGACCGTAAGCTGCATCAAGAATCGGGGCATCAGTCAAAGTGCGACGATTGTTCATACGGACAATCATGCCCCACTTACCTTAGAAATTGATATGTGGGGTACTAAGAACAGGAAATTCTCTCGCCCTGCTGTGCGTTTTCGACGAACCGCTTGGTCGCTTCCCACTCTTTTCGGCGCGCCTCCCACTAACGCAAGCGTCATATGGCTAAGTTCAGGCGCGTGAATGGAACCGATTCAATGCCACAGAACTTCCGCGCCGCGGTCCAGTCAATGCACTCTGCTGAACTGCGACCTGAGATTGCTCTGGGCACCGTTCGGCCACCGCAGAAGCTGGCACCGTTTAGCCACGCTGTCTCGCTTGAGGTCACGCAGCCCGAAGCTGATATTGTCCCTGAGTCCTCGGACGACGATGCCTTTGGTCGTTTAATTTTGCTCCATGACCCCCGCAGTGAGGAAACCTGGGACGGTGACATGCGCTTGGTTGCATACATCCAGGCGGATATGGACGCCTCCCTCGCGGAAGATCCGCTGCTTCCCCAGGTTGCCTGGCAATGGCTCACCGAGGCTCTGGCTGAGAACAACGCCGAACTGTCGAACTTGGGTGGCACGGTGACTACTACGAACTCTGTCCGCTATGGCGAGATCGGCGGCAAGCCACAGGCCTTTCAATTAGAAATGCGCGCATCGTGGACTGCTCGTGGCACCGACCTGCGCACCCACGTTGAATCCTTCGCTCAGGTACTAGCGAACGTCGCTGGTCTGCCACCCGTCGGCGTTTCCCTGCTGGGCTGATACCGGCGACTGCTGATACCGACGACCGAAGAGGCGTGCGATGAGCTCCGACGTGGAAACTAGTCCCGACGTAGAAGTAAGACTTGCCCCAGCCGAGGGAACTCCACGCGTGCTTTCTGCCATCGACGACATTATTGACGCCGGTGAGCAGCTGGCCAAAGGACACGGTTGGCTCGCAGTCGATACTGAACGAGCTTCGGCATATCGCTACGACGACCGCGCCTTCTTGCTTCAATTTCGCCGCCGTGGAGCGGGCACCTTTCTCATCGATCCCGAAGATGGTCGCAAGGCGATGGCCGTTTTCGGTTCCTCAGTCAACGACCTGACCTGGATTATTCACGCCGCTCATTCTGACCTTCCCTGCCTCGCAGCTCTGGGTCTCTACCCCACCAAAGTCATTGACACTGAGCTGGCCGGCCGCCTTCTCGGCCTGGAGCGAGTCAACTTAGCAGCTCTGACAGAGCGACTCCTCGGAGTTGGACTTGCCAAGGGGCACGGTCGAGAGGATTGGTCTACTCGTCCACTGCCAGCAGATTGGCTGGACTACGCAGCCTTGGATGTCGAGCTGCTCATCGAACTCGCCGAGGTTCTTTGTCAGGCGCTGACTGAGCTCGACCGTTTGGAATGGCTGGAACAGGAATGCGAACGCGAACTCGCTCTAAACCGTAAATACCTCGATGGTCTGCACGTCGGACACTCGTGGCAGGGGCTCAAAGGGATTGGGAAGCTGCGCACTCCCGAACAACTTCACGTCGCCCGTGCACTGTGGACTGAGCGTGACGAAATCGCGCAGCGCCGTGATGTCTCCCCAACACACGTCATGGGTCACAGCGTTCTACGTACAATCGCAGAACAACTCCCCGGTACGCAGCGTGAACTAACTGCAATCCGTGGATTTCCACGTCGCCGTCGCGGTGCCGCGGACGCTTGGTTGAAGGTCGTTAATGAAGCCCGTCAGGAACCCAGGTCGTCATGGCCGAAGCCCCAGAAGCAGGCTCCCAACCAGATGCCCCACTTTCGCCGTTGGGCTGAACATGCCCCACAAGCCGCCGAGATTTTCGAAACCACGCGAGACTGCATCGACAACGTCTGTGCCCAAATACACCTGCGCAAGGACACACTCATCACTTCCGCGCAGACACGTGAACTGGTGTGGTGGATTCACAGCCGCGCAGTCGGCTCATTCGTTTTCCGCCACCACGACAACTACGCTGGCGGCCTGCCAGCCGTTACAGAAATCTCCGCTCACCTCAGGGAACAGGGTTTCCGCCCATGGCAGGCACATTTGCTTGCCGACGTGATCGGTACCTACGTCCTTGCGCCCATGCGGCACCCTCTCTAGCTACAGCTGCTCCAGCACCGCGATGGTTTCAAAGTGATGCGTTAGACCAAATGCGTCCACGACCTCGAGGTGTTTGAACGCGTAGCCGTAGTCAGTCCAGTACCGGGCATCGCGGGCAAAAGTCGCCGGATCGCAACCGAAATGTACGACCACGCGTGGCTTGGCCTCAGCAATAGCGGCGATAGCATCCTTACCAGCACCGGAGCGCGGAGGGTCGAGAACGACGATATCCGGATTTGGTGTTTCCTCATTAGCAACTTCGCGGCGCACTATCTTGGTGACATCCCCAGTAACGAACCGGACTGGTGCCGCAGGCGTCGCATTCCCACTGTGGTCAGCTGCAGTGAAGGCCTTGCGCCCTGCCGTCGCTGCCGCTGCAAATCCCTCTACAGAGAGTATTGAGCCCTCTGCGTCAACTAACTTGCGCAGGGCCGCCGACAGAACGCCTACGCCACCGTAAAGATCCCAACCGCAGAAGAAAGACTGACCGGCCAACAGGTCAATGATGCGCGATCCATAGAACTCAGGGGCATGGCGATGGGCTTGCCAAAAACCGGTAGTCGGCACATCGAAAGTAATTCCGTGAACAGTGTGCTGTGTGGTTGGCTCGCCTTCAATCAACGTTTGCTTGCGGTTCCTGCCGCTGCCGGAAACGTACACAGCGCTTCGGTTACCCTCCGTGTCCATGGCCACATGGAGTTCTCCTGTCTGCGACTTTTTGCTCCCTCGACCGCGAGCTGGTTTAGCGACGGGGATGGTTCCGGCCGTCGAAAAGCCAGCGATGAGATTGGGAACTGTTTGGACGCACTCGGAGCCGATGACGAGCTCGTGGGAACGGGAACGACGTAATCCCGCTCGTCCCTGGGAATCCACACCCAGCCGCACGCGCGTGCGCCAACGGGAGGTGGGAGCCAGTGGAAGAACATCGATAGCTGGCAGCTCGTCGGCGGTGAAACGTCCAAGACGGCGCAGGCAATCGGTCAAGACATCAGCCTTGAGACGCGCCGCGTGCTCAGGATCAATAAAACCCCAGTCGCAACAGCCCGCGCCCTGCTGAGCTGCTTCGCAACGCTGCGAAATTCGATGCTCTGAGGCATCCAAAACCTCAACGACATTGCCGCGCCACAGCTTGGCATCAGGTTTGGCAATTTCGACAACAACGCGTTCGCCGGGGATACCGCCGGTGACGAAACCGATTCGTCCGTCGTAGCTGGCAATGAATTCTCCGCCGGCAGCGGGACGGTCAATAGTCACTTCGATGTTCACGCAGTGTGATACTACCCGCTGACAAGAGAAAAGCCGCCGTCGGGTGACGGCGGCGGGCAGTGCACAGTGGCGTCTGCAGATCCTTTTCTAACTGGTCAAGTAGCTAGCTTCTCTCTGCTGGCGGGTTGACCAAACTAATTGGTGGAGCCATCCGGGTTGATACCAGTAGCGCCTGGCACCTGCCCGGGTTCACCTTCAGCTTGGGCAGCCTGGGTCTGCTGCTGGTATGCCTGACGAATCTGCTCGGCCATCTGGGACGGCAGCGTAACCGGAAGCGGCTGACCTGCTGGCATCGGGTTTTCACCGCGAGAGACGAAGCTACGGGCAAGGAGACCGCGGGCGAGATCTGCGAGTTCCTCCGCCCGATCAGCCGGACCGGAAGCCGTCATGCGAAGCATCCAACGCGGGCCGTCGGCGCCGATGATTCGCATTTCCATATCGGAGGTGCGACCTACGACCTCAGAACCCCACGGCCCCTGCTCGACGTGGACATCGAGGCCATCGGACTCAAGACCGTCCTTGATTTCCTGAGCGGACTCCTCCCAGAGGCCGCCCGACGTCGGAGCAGCGAATGCTACAGGAGTTACGCGGCCATGCTCAGTGGCGACGTGCAGCATGGTTGGACCTGTCGGCCCCATCTCCACCTGAATATCACCAACGTGAGGAATAGGCAGCAGCATCGAACCGAGGTTCAGGCTGGCCTTCGCGAAGTCCGAAAAATCAAACTGCGTCGGGCTAGCGCTGTTGATATCGAAGGGGCCGTTTGCTGGTGCGTTCTCCGCGGCGGTTTCCGACGCGTCGTCATGCACGGTTGCGGTAGCCTCCTCAGAAGCTGGCGCCGCAGAGTCGGTGGTAACGGCCTCTGCCTCAGCAGCTGGTTCTTCTGGCTGGTTCTTCTTTCCAAATGGCCACATGGTGGTTTATTGACACCTCGCTAAAAAGAAATCTTTGTATACGCTTTTGTAAACGCTTTATTGAGCTCTTCACGCATTGAACCACACTTGGTAGGGTCCCCGCGTTGTCAGAGGCGTTTTAAAGCGTCGTGGACACTCCGGTTGACCCGTGACCGCCCGCGCCGCGTTCAGTTTCATCGAGCTCATCGACTTCCACCAGCGGGCTGAGCTCGACCTTCTGCACAACCAATTGGGCAATTCGATCGCCCTTGGCGATCTCCACCGCATTGGTCGGGTCCAAGTTGATCAGGCAGACTTTAAGCTCACCACGGTAACCGGCATCAATCGTGCCGGGAGCGTTGACGATGGACAGCCCCTTTTTGAAAGCCAATCCGGAGCGAGGATGAACCAATCCCACTGTGCCCGCCGGCAAAGCAATGGCAATACCGGTTCCCACGAGCGCCCGCTGCCCTGGTGCTAGGACGACATCCTCCACTGAGCTCAAATCCACACCGGCATCATCGGCATGCGCACGCTGGGGAATCACAGCGTCTTTAGCGAGCTTTTTCACTTGCACCGGGGCATAAGTCATTTCTTTGTATATCCTTCGCTGTCGCGTCTTTTAAGAACCGCACTTCGGCCTTGTCAGTACCGAGCATAGCCGTGCCCTAGAATGGATAACCGTGAGTGGAAAAGATAACCTGCAGCCTCGTCGCGGCGACAGCTCAGCATCCGTCTCTGAAGGTGCGGCAATAACAATGAGCTCGAGCGGAGATTCATCGATTGTCTATTCCGAAAAGCTCTGGGTTCCCTGGTGGTTCTGGGTACTCGGCGCTGCTGCCGTTTTTGTATGCACGGCCCAGATTGGCTTTAACCGTTCACCGATTTGGCTTGTCATCGGCGGCATTATTTGTCTGGCCGTGGGCGTGTGGGTGCTGTTGACTATGTCGAAGACCACGGTGTCCGTAGAAGTGGACAGCACTGGTGAACGCTGGCTTCACGCTGGCACGGCAGTTTTGCCAGCATCGGTTGTTGCCAAATCCCTGGTGGTCCCGAAGTCCGCGCAGCGCAATGCGTTGGGCCGTCAGCTCGATCCAGCAGCATTCCTGGTTACGCACACGTGGATTCCCACGATGGTACTGCTAGTCCTCGACGATCCGGACGACCCCACCCCCTATTGGCTGGTCTCCACCCGCCACCCCGAGGCACTACTTGACAGTTTCTTCGACCGCTAGGTCAAATCTCTCACCGCCGCTACACGCTTGCCGACGGTCCCAGCGCCGCCAGAACCGTGGTAGTGGCGGTTTTCCTTTTTCTAGGAAGCTATCCCGGCTGCGCGGGGATTAGGCACAGTCCTGGCAGATAGGGAATCCATCGCCGTTATCGATTGCGATCATCGAGCGGTGCATCACCATGAAGCAGGAGCCGCAGGTGAATTCATCCTCCCCCTTGGGGGCAACATCCATATCGAATTCTTCACCCGCGATGTCGGCGACCGGCAACTCGAACGGCTCGACAATTTCGCCGTCGTCAGTGTCGTCGATTTCCTTCTCAGCAGATGCAGCCTGAAGGCCCTCAAGGGAATCGGTCTCCAGCTCGTCGGTTTCACGAGTACGCGGGGCATCGTAGTTTACAGCCATGTCCCAAACCTTCTTTCTGGACCTTTGCTAGACATTGTGAACTGACTTTTTCTCGGAGAATACAACGCGTTGAGACGATTGACACCCTGTACTCTCCAGTGCCTTTCTCAGCGGATATTAAGGCAATTCACGCAATCTGTCATCTCTGCAGGTCAGAATAGGTTTCTATGCCTATTAGACGAGGAGACGATAACATGATGGCTATGAGTTCAGGCCCCGCGAGCATTACGAGCGCATCACATCGACGAAAAATTGTTCCCTACGTGGTGGTTTCCGTCGTTGCTGTAGTTATTGCCGCTACGTTGTGGGTGTTGGCATTCCGCAGCCAACCGGCAAGTTATCCGGTGTCCTGTTCCCTCCCCGCGGCTGGGGCCCCTGTTTCCTCCACCACGCTAATCGGAGAGCACGTCGTTCCACCGTCGGATGTTCATGTGCGCGTTTATAATGCCAACGGCAAAGTCGGCCAGGCTACAACCGTCGCCGAGCAATTGCGGCAGCTCGATTTTGTCCTCGATGAGCAGGTTCCCTACGGCAACGACCCTATTGTGGAAAACCAAGACCTCGGTTGCTTCGGCCAGCTGCGTTATGGCGAGGACTTCAATGGCCACGCCGCGGCGCTTCACGCTCTTTTCCCCTGCTTTGAGCTCATCCACGATGGTCGGCCGGATGCAACCGTCGATGTGTCGTTGGGTAAGGGGTTTAAGGATCTCGAAGTAGCCAGCCAGGTTGAGGAAACGATGTCCGCATTGAACCGTGGCGAACAAGCCGACCTAGAGGGTTTGAGCTCGTTAGGCTCGAGCACCTGCTCCTAGACCGACGCACTAATTCCTAGCCTTCGCGATAGCACCATCCAATGCCTCGAAGAACGCATCGGCAACTTCAGAGTTCGCCGCACCGACACCAAAGTCGAGCGGGTCTCCCTCCGGCTGGCCAGTAACGTTGGCACACTGAGTGAATTCCGGGACCCTAATCCTTGCGCCTGCTTCAGCCGCAATCAGAGCACCAGCTGCATAATCCCAAACCTTGATGTCGTGTTCGTAATACGCATCAACACGGCCGTGCGCCACCATGCACAAATCCAGCGCCGCCGATCCCATGCGCCGAATATCTCGACACTCCCCCAGCAACTGCGACGCTATCCGGCCCTGCACCTGCCGGAGACTAGCGGAATAGCTGAATCCCGTTGCCACAAGTGTCTTTTCCAGCTCGGCCGTTGGGGAACAACTAAGCGTCTGCACAGTGCCGTCCCGTCGAGAAACCTGAGCGCCCTCTCCCTTAGCTGCACTGTAAATCTCTCCCGAGGACGCATTTGCCACTGCACCCGCCACTACCTCATCGCCTACGGCGCAAGCGATACTCACAGCAAAATTGGGCATGCCGTAGAGGAAATTCACCGTACCGTCGATGGGGTCTACAATCCAGGTCACCGCTTCGCCCTCGTTGGCAGCCTGCGCTGGGGAACTCGCGCCGTCGTAAAGCCCGCCTTCTTCGCCCAAAATGCGGTCAGAGCTGCTAAACGTCTTGATAAGCGAACGAATGAGCTCCTCAGATTCACGGTCGACGACGGTGACGGGGTCTACAGCTGAAGACTTCGTTTCGGAGCTTGCTAAAACGCCATCGGAGCCGAGTTCGACCCGACGACTGGCGATGTGCGCCGCGGCTGCGCGGGCGATAAGTACCGCGCGATCGCGCAATTCCCTGACGCTGGGTCGCACGGAACCGGGGCTATTCGACGCACTAAACCCCCTATTATCTGCCCTGCTAGCGAGTTGTTCGGTGCCACGCGAGTTAATGCTCATGCCCCCATTGTGTCTGTTTCGTACAATTTGAGCTATGGGACAACGAATTGGATTTGGCATCGACGTCGGAGGCTCTGGAATCAAGGGTGGCCGCGTGGACCTTGATACTGGGCAGCTTATTGGTGACCGCATTAAGATTTTCACGCCACAGCCGGCAACTCCGGAAGCGGTTGCGGAGACCATTGCAGAAATTGTGGACATTGCGAAGTGGGATTCCGATGTCGGCATCACGATTCCGTCCGTCGTACAGAATCAGATTGCCTTGCTGGCCGCCAATATTGACGGTTCTTGGGTTAATACGAACTGCCAAGAGCTCTTCGCTAAATACCTGCCCAACAACAAGGCGCACGTGCTTAACGACGCTGACGCTGCCGGCCTCGCTGAAGTCCAGTTTGGCGATCCGGGCAATAAGACAGGCGCCGTGTTGTTGCTAACTTTTGGTACAGGCATCGGCTCCGCGCTTATTCATGACGGACTGCTCTACCCCAATTCGGAGTTAGGCCACCTCATCATTGATGGCATGGAGGCCGAACACTTTGCATCCGCGAGAGTTAAGGATGTGGAGGGGCTCGGCTTCGAAGAGTGGGCTGAGCGCGTGAGCAAAGTGCTTAAGACCTACGAGGCGCTGTTTTGGCCGTCACGGATCATCGTCGGCGGCGGAATCAGTCGCGAACACGAAAAGTGGATTCCGCTGTTGACATGTAAGACTCCAGTTGTCCCCGCAAGTCTGGATAATAATGCGGGTATTGCTGGCGCCGCCTTTGCAGCTGACCAGGGACTTTACCCTTAACCACTTTCATTTCTTATATGGGGATTGGTAGCTACGTGTCGGGCGTGACACGTGCTTGAAGCCATGCCCCGTGGCGGCGATTTTCAGAATTGGTTTACAATAAGAAGTTGACTCACGGCAAGGTTGAATAATCAACAGGCTCGAGGAGGATTGGGAAAATCGAATTCCAGCGCACTGCTTCGATGAGGATTTTCACCGATTACTTCTTCGCTAGGAGCCAGAAAGCAACACTGATGACCGTGGCACGAAAAGGTCAGCTCTGAATGTTTTCCATTCGGCTAGTTGGCTATAGACGAAGTAAAGGCGCACCACTGGCGCGTTGAGCTTCTCTTCGACCGAGAGAAGCTGGCGGCGGCTTTGGCGGCGCACACAACGTACATCGTGAAAGGGCGTTCGTGGCAGGCAACGAACTGGGGCAAGCTCAGGACCAATCCACCGGGAGTGGCACCGGTTCAGCTACTCCTGCAAAGAAGGCTGTAAAGAAGGCCATCAAGAAGGCAGTGAAGAAGACCGTGGCAAAGAAGACTGCCGCGAAGAAGACTGCTGCCAAAAAGACGGCTGCTACCAAAACTGCGGCGAAGAAGACGCCCGCTAAGAAGGCAGCGGCCAAGAAGACCGTGAAGAAGGCGGCCAAGAAGTCCGTCGCTAAGAAAACCACGCGTAAGGCCGCCGCCAAGAAGGCAACTAAGCGGACAACGGCTGCGAAGGCCACCGCGGCCAAGGCTGCTGCAGCGAAGGCGAAGGACGCGCAGGCTCTCGACGCAACTGAGAACGAAGAACTCGAGGACGAGGAACTCGACCACGACTTGGAGCAGGAGCAGGACTACGACCCGGATCTGGATGATGACCTCGAAGACGATGATCTTCACGACGATCTGGATGATGACGACCTCGAAGACGACGACCTCGACGATGATGAAGAAGAGGACGACGAGAACGAAGACGAAGACGAGGATGAAGAGGACGAGGGCGACGAGGTCTGGAACGAGGACGAGTCCGCTCGTCTGCGTCAGGCCCGCAAAGATGCTGCCCTCACCGCCTCCGCCGACTCTGTCCGCGCCTACCTCAAGCAGATTGGTAAGGTCGCGCTGCTGACTGCCGAGGAAGAAGTCAGTCTGGCAAAGCGCATCGAGGCCGGTCTGTACGCGCAGTACAAGATTGACGAGGCCAAGGAAGCCGGCGAGCGCATCGCTTACGCTCAGAAGCGCGACTTGCGCGAGATTTCTCGTGACGGTCAGCGCGCCAAGAATCACCTGCTCGAAGCCAACCTCCGTCTTGTGGTGTCCCTGGCAAAGCGCTACACCGGCCGTGGCATGGCTTTCCTCGACTTGATTCAGGAGGGCAACCTCGGCCTGATTCGCGCCGTCGAGAAGTTCGACTACACCAAGGGCTACAAGTTCTCCACGTACGCAACCTGGTGGATTCGCCAGGCAATTACTCGTGCAATGGCCGACCAGGCTCGAACCATTCGTATTCCGGTTCACATGGTTGAGGTCATTAATAAGCTCGGCCGTATCCAGCGCGAGTTGCTCCAGGATTTGGGCCGCGAGCCCACTCCGGAAGAGCTCGCTAAGGAGATGGACATCACCGAGGAAAAGGTTCTCGAGATTCAGCAGTACGCTCGTGAACCCATTTCGCTGGACCAGACCATCGGTGACGAGGGCGACTCCCAGCTCGGTGACTTCATTGAGGACTCAGAGGCAGTCATCGCTGTGGACGCCGTCAGCTTCACGCTCCTCCAGGACCAGCTTGGCGACGTTCTGGAGACTCTCTCCGAACGTGAAGCCGGTGTCGTCCGCCTGCGCTTCGGCCTTACCGACGGCATGCCGCGTACGCTTGACGAGATTGGCCAGGTCTACGGTGTGACACGCGAGCGCATCCGTCAGATCGAGTCCAAGACGATGTCCAAGCTGCGTCACCCATCGCGTTCGCAGGTTCTGCGCGACTACTTGGAGTAAAGCTTTAACCTGAAGTTGTTCAGGGGCTAACAGCTAGCCCCAGAGAATCGGGCTTGAATGAGGTTTCACACCTTATTCGGGCCCGGTTTTTCTTTTGGTGTCAGCGCTAGTGAGTTACTGACTGCGTTTATGTCAAAAATGACCTGAAAAATGGCCGGTAGGGTCAGGCGGTCATTGCA